>CAZQDO010000382.1:0-5950 GCA_964592085.1 uncultured Anaerolineae bacterium
TGCTTTCCAGCTCGCTTCTTCCAGCGATAGAACCCCTTCTTCTCGCACATACTGGCCGAATATCCGTGGATAGGTTCCACAGAAGCGAGGGTGCGCTATCCCCCTTGCCATCGGCCCTTCGACCGACACGCCCAGCCCGTCGGTGCAGATCATCATCGCGGAATGTTGTAATTGCATTCTGACATTGTCCTCTGCCATGAAGAGCACCATCATGGTCATGTTCCCAAGGGTGGTGCGCAAAGCATCCAAAGTCCAGACGAGGGGGTCTTTCTCCTCTCTGGCAGCGAGCTCCGAGATATAATGACCCACGTACTCCCTTTTTGCCGATCCAGCAATCAAGACCTTGTCCCATTCGACGTTCCCGACGAGGCCGCCTTCGCCGGCCTTCAAGGCCTTGACGATTCTCGCGCGTTCCTCTGGGAGATCGAGCCGTCTGAGAAGGCCAGGCGTACCTCCTTCTAAAGCCCACTTGGGCAACAGCGCCGCCAGATAAGTTGCCCCTCCCGTATAAGGGTACATATCCGCAGTGACGTCCAACCCCTCTGATCGTGCCTGGTCAATCAGCTCCAGGGCGGCGGTTGCCTTGTCCCAGTTATCCCTGCCGGCTGCCTTGAAGTGGGAGATCTCCACAGCAGCGCCGGCCCTGCGTCCAATCTCGATGGCCTCTCCTACCGCCTCGATTAAGGTCTCCGCCTCCCCACGGACATGACTGAAGTAAAGACCCCTACGCTCGCCGACGGGCCTGACCACTTCGATCAATTCTTCCGTGCAAGTAAACGATCCGGGCGGATAGATCAGCCCAGTGGATACGCCAAACGCGCCACAATCCAGCGCTTCGTGGACCAAGCTCTGCATCTGCTCCATCTGGTCTTTGGTGGGCGGATCTGTGCTGTAGCCCAACACGGCCGCACGGATCATGCCCTCTCCAACCAACGGCACCACATTGACCGAGATCGTCATTTGCTCCAGATAATCCAGAAAGCTGCCGAACGAGGACATTTCATCCCAGGGCATTGAGACCTCGGGCGGGATGAGCATGGAGAGGGTACGTAGCGTATCCTCCCTGTGTTCCCTCGTCAGAGGGGCTGGCGACATGCCGCATTGCCCGCTTACGACCGTCGTGATCCCCTGATGTACCAGGCTTTCTGCCTCTGGCTCTACGAGCAGGGACAGGTCCGAGTGAGAATGCATGTCTATGAAGCCGGGCACGACCACACGGCCTGTAGCGTCAATCACATTCTTTGCGACGGCATCTTTCAGCGAACCGATGTCAGCAATACGGTCGCCCTCAATGGCAACATCACCCTTGTAGCGAGGCGCGTTGGCCCCATCAACGATCTCTACATTTTGAATCAAAATGTCCATCATGGTCCGTCTCCTAATTTCATAATCTGGTAGGTCCCCAAGAAGTGCTTGCACGGATCTTTTGCTGCACTGGATGCCTGCTACGTGGCCTGCTGGCAGTTACCACGACCGGACTTCCACCGGCTAGCAGACGACCGCCTTGCAGAGCACGACCAGCGAGTCATTAGCAAGCAGCCCAGGAAGCCAATGGCCTCCTTCTCTCAGTAAGTTGCTGGTAAGTCTGTGACTTGGGACGCGGCATGCCGCAATCTCGAAGTGAGTTATGAATCCATCGATTCGGTATATGTGCGACCATACACCATATAGAAGTTACTGATTTCGAGAACTTCCCACCACGGCATACGCTGACAGACTTCCTCCAGCGGAAGTAAATCGATGTTGCCGATCTCCAACTCAGGAAAGACCAATCGTACGGAGAGTGTCTCACCACTTCTAGCTGATGCTTCAGAAGAATGAAAGGAATATTGGGTTAAGGACCCAAGTAAGTCAACTAGTTCTAATTCAAATTGATCACAAGCGATCACATAGCCAGCCGGTGTCGCGATTGCCATACCTCGCATCTCAAGTGTTTCCCCAAAGTTCAGACCAAACGTGACGATGAGTGGCTCATCGAAAGTACGACGAAACTGCCAATCACTGAGAATTTCTAGCACCTCGCGAGGTGATACATCTCCCCGCTCGAGTAAAGTGCCCAACTCCCCAAGGACCTCCCCACCTTGAGCGGTGCTGGTTAGACGCTCCAATTCGTTAATTACTCGGGGAAGCTTCTCTTGGACAAGACACAGGTAAAATAATGTGGCTCTCTTAGGAAAGAGAGCATTACTCTTCCGAAGATTGCATGAGGCACCATGAGAAGGCACAAGGTTAGGCAAGGAATTAATGGAGAACCCCGGGAAGTTGTTCAAGATCTCGTAATCTTCCAAGACAGTGGCAAGGTCCCTGGGGTTATTGGCGAGGCATTGAGGAAGAACATGATCGACCATAAGGTCCATGAAATCCACGGGCCTGCCACAATAGAAGCACTTCATCCCATAAGCGCGCCATAGGGCATATCTAATTGCGTAATATCTTGGATAATCTCTCATGGTCAGTGCAATCTCAATCAGGGCATGCGCCTAACAATGCTTACACGACTTGCGAGATGTCCGCCCATGTCCAATTGAGATCGTTGGTCATCTAGGTCGGTCATCACCGGCGGATGCTCTCCCATCAGGCATGGGCGTAGGCAGGGATACCTGGAACCAGCCGAGGAGACTTGAGCCGAGATCGTCGGGGCACAAGTTCACCAACCTCAATGTACACCACGGGGCGGTCGGGAATGTCATCGTGGAGCGGTGGGCTGCCAAAGGTCTGCACACTCCAGTGGCTGAAATCTGGATCCCGTTCATCCACAAAGACAATTTGAGCATCGTGGGGAATATGTTGTGCGAAATCTGGATGCTCCAAAACATACTGGTCGAACTCGGCCAGTAACTCCTCAAAATGGAGTTGATACATCGTGTTCATCTCACCACCTCATCTCTTTCTCATATCTGGCGCGATAGGTGCGCCAATTTCGTCGGATGTCACGCTGGCCCATCGTCAACACGTGAGCCCGGGAATAGTGCGGAAATTGCTCTTTGGTTTGGCTACCATCTGGATGCATCACATCACGATGGGGAACGCCGTGTGCCGTGTCATAGCGGACGATAGCCACCCACTGTTGATCAATCAGCGCCTCGTACTGAATCCGAAAAAGGACAACCTTGCCTCGTTCCGTACGATGAAAATGCCGATAGCGGTCTTGTTGCGCTTCATCGAGGTAAATGATGTACTCTGTCTCGCCCATGCTCACGTTTGCCCTTTTACGCTTGTGGGGCCTCTCCCCAGTACACGCGGCAGCAGAGCACCGGGGTAATGACATTGAGCCGACTGCCCTTGCCCATTCTGCCTCAAAAGCCTAATGCCTCTGTCTCCGTCAGACAATGAGCGCAGCGCCAACTACTCAGCTAGACCTGGCAACTGGGACACAAGTAGCACGCACCACCCAGGTATTGGATCTTCTCAACTGGCGTCCCACATCTCGGACAGGGCTTGCCTACGCTCTTGCTGTCCATAATCCTCCTGTACCCGCCGCGACGGTTGAACAGGTCTCGCTCGGTATCCCTGCCGCCCAGATCCACCGCTTGCTTCAGCGTTTCCCTGATGGCCTGATGAAGCGCCCGCTTTTCCTCCTCGGTAAGATCAACAGCTCTCCTCCGGGGATGGATCCTGGCCCGAAAGAGGATGTCCTGCAGGTAACCGTTGCCCACTCCCCAGATGCCAGGCTCGCTGATGATGAAGAACTTGACACTTCTTGAGTCTTCCTCCTCAAGCTCCTCGAAAAGCTCTTGCAGGTACTCCAGGGTGAAGGCATCGCTCAACGGAGAGACCCGTTTCTCACCGACGTGGGGGTGCTCCACCAGCTCGGACTGATGCAGCAGCAGGACGTTTCCCCACCCCTGGACCGTAACGGTCAGGTACGTGCCATCCTGATAGTGGAGCAAGAGATGGTGCTTCTTGGGTAGGGTGCGCTCGCTTGGGTGAAACAGGATTCGCTCCCCGCCGCCCCCCAGTACCAGCGTATAGTCCGGCCCCACGGAAGCCAGAATTGCATTGCCGTGTCCCGTCGCTTCGCCCATCACCCTGCCCTTGAGAATCGCCTCGTACTCCTCCGCAGAGCGGCTGTAGAAGGCGAACTTGTGGGGCACATTCCCACGGATGCCAGACTCGATCTGCTTTCCCTTGAGCTCTTCACTCATCTGCCGCGCAATGATCAACGCTTCTGGTAGTTCGATCATCCTCGTCCATCCCTCCTGGGTCGCCGTGCTGCCGCCAGCACGGGCCAACAATGCTTAACAGTGTTTTCCAGGCCCTGGGCTGCAGCCAGTGCCCAGGGGAAAGTCAGGATCAAAACATGTTGAGGCCACTTGGTGGGCCAGAGAAACAAGAAAGACAGCGCTGTGATGATCCAGATGGCGTACAGTGGTCGCGTTCTCCACAGGCTCTTGAACCCCAATACAGCCAACACAGCGATCAAAGGATCGGGGCCAATCGGCATGACATCTGGGTGTCCTGGCGCCCACATAAACAGCCAGACGATGGGCATGAAGAAAGGGAGATCCATGGCACGGATGAGGAAACTGCGACCGAACTCCAGGTGATAGCCCACTGAACCCTGGAAGCGTTCCAGCGGGGAGGACCAGAGATAGGGATTGGTCGCCAGGAAGACAAGCACCCCCAGCGTGCACCACCCTACCACCTTGAGACCCATCTGCAGACCGGAACGTGGGTTGCGGATGATGTCGGCACCTGCCATGAGGAACCAATGCGCCAGGATAGCAACCCCAGCGATGCCGTAGGTGTACTTGCTCGAAGCCGTGAGTCCCAGCGCCATCGCCGAGAGCGTGAGCCACCGATTCCACCCTTTGCCATTGTACACCTGCGAGCGCTCGTAAGCGACCACTGCCACGGCGCTGGTGAAGGCAGGTAGCGCTTCGAGCATGACATGGCTGGTGTACTTGATGGTGAAAGTGTGTGGCGCCAGCAACAAGCCCGCCAGGGGATTGAGCAAAGCCAGCAAGAGCACCTCCAACGTGCCAAAGACAGCGGACAGGGTGCGTGCTCGTGCAAGATGCGGTTGCGGTAGTGACGTCGCAGCGGGGTCGGTCACGCTGCGTTCTGGAATCTCTGGCGCTGGTGGCAGGCTGGCGATGGCCGCACCGAATGTCAGTTTGGCCAAGGGTGGGTGCTCACTGTTGAACGTCACGTCAGATAGCTGCTGCCACGTTCTGTCTCGAATAATTTTGGCATACAGTTGGGCCGCCCGAAGGTAGTCGTCTTCATCGTAATCAATGGGTAGCAGCGCCACGGCACGCATACGAAGACTCCAGGCTATCCACACGATGCCCAGGATGATGACGACACGCCGGAGCACTTTCGCCGACACAGTCATCCCTCGCTTCATTTGAAACACACCATTGGATTTAGACGAGAATGGCCTGGCTCCTATCAGTAATCGCGTTGCTTCACCACATACTGCATTATAACACGATGCTTCCCCTGGCGCAAACTCGCGCTGAAATGACAAAGCCCCCTTCGGGGGCTGAACCTGAGACCATAGGGCTTTGTCCTTTTAGGGGTCTTCAGCGCTAGTCCGGCGATTCACCGCCGGTGGTGGGCAACATCCCAGGCCAGAGGGCGATGTCGCTCTGGTAGCGCGGCAGCAGTTCGTGCTCATCCTGGTATTGGCTGACGATGCCGACGACGCTGTAGATTTCGCCTTTCTCCACCCAGGGCCGCTCAATACCCGTGGCTGCCTTGATGTAGGTTTTGGCTTCGCCGCTGCCGTCGTCCAGGTGCAGGGCGCTCCTTTCCCAGCCCGTGATCTCCCCGACGATTTGGGCCAGCCCCCCCTCGTGGGCTTCGTCTACTTCTCCGGTCTTGATCAGTGTCGGCTTCAGAGGCTCTCCTTCGCCCAGGCGCTGGATGTCTCCCGGCCCGGCGACCCTGATCTCCCGCTCGTCGTAATAATCCCAGAGCTGGCCGGTGAGTCGCAGCCTGTCCC
>CAZQDO010000383.1:0-5921 GCA_964592085.1 uncultured Anaerolineae bacterium
CGCGCCCGGGCCTCCATCTGGGCGGGTGGGGTGTCGAACAGGCGGCGCTTGAGGATTTCGTACAACTCCTCGCGTTCGGCGCTGACCTCCACCTGGCGGGTGCGGCGCAAAATACGGATGGCGGTATCGATCTCGCGCGCGGCGCGGATGGCTGCCTCGCCGATCTGCTCCTGCTCGCTGGAGGTCATGGTCAGCACCAGGGCCACGTCGTCGGCGGCGTTGACGGCGCGGGTCAGCTCCAGCAGGAACTCCTGGCCCTGGTCGGACAGGTAGCCCACACCCACCGGCACGCCGCTGGCCTTGGTGATGTAGGACAGGGTCTCGTCAATCAGAATCAGGGCCGGGCCGGTGATCCCGAACAGTTTCTCCAGGGCTTCGCTGCCAGGGGCCACCCGCTCTTCGTCACTTCGGCGCACGATCTCATAACCTTCGACCCCGGCCAGGCGGTAGGCAATTTCGCCCCACAGGGTGTGCAGAGTAAAACCTTCGGCGACAGTACGGGGCTGGCTGGGGCTGATTTGGGCGCAGTCGACTGCCGCCACGCACGCCTGTGGCATGGCCTTCATCCCGGCCTCCGTCAGAATTTCTTGCACGGGCTCCAGGCCGGTAACCTTTTCGCGGTGGGCCACCACGTGGTAGAGGGCCAGCAGGGTGTGAGTCTTGCCGCCGCCGAAGACGGTGGCCATCTGGGTAATGGATACGCCGTCGTCGCGGCCGGCCAGGCGGCGCAGCACGCCCTTGAGGGTGTCGCGCAGGCCGCGGGTGAGGAAGGTACGGCGGAAGAAGGCCTCGGGGTCCTTGTATTCGGGCACGGCTTCCCCTTCCACCACCTGGGCGAGGTCGACGGCGAAGACCTTGAGGTCCATGCGGCCCTGACGGATGTCCTGGTGGGGGGTGATGGTGTGCCACCAAGGAGTCAGGGGCTGGGGGCCAGGGGCTGAGGGCTGAGCGAGTTGGGGAAGGCGTCCCGTTTCGCGCAGGATGAGCTCTACCTGGTTGACGATGTAGGCCGCCTCGGCCAGGTTGGGCTCGTGGCCCTCGTGGACGGCCCGGTTGCGGATGTCCACCAGCGGCCCCAGGGCGTTGAGGTTGAGGTAGGTCAGCGTCAGGCCCAGCGTCTTGTGCAAGTCATCTTGGGCGCGGCTGGCCCGGTAGACGCCCACCAGCTTGCCCAGGGTGAGCTTGCCAAGCGGCTGCCCGCCGCCGACCTTTTCTTGGGCTTCGATGAGTTGCTTTTGGCGGGCGGGCGGCGAACTGCCCAGCAGCTCGTTGTAGAGTTCCACCAGCAGGTTCTCCAAAGCACCGGCGGCGGCCTGGACGGCCTGGGCGTAGTATTTTTGTTTCAGCAAAGTTTGAGTTTTGTTCAGAGTTTGGAGGTAGTCCACTTAACCCTCCTCAAGTGAGTCATCTAGCAAGAGCATTGTCAGATGGTTTGTTGTCTATTGTCACTCGTCTTCTAGCTCTTCTTCCAGCCGATAAGACAGATGCTTTACTTCCGGATAATGCTTGACAATATCCAATGCCTGCTGGAGTGCTTCAGAAGCTAAGCTAGCTCTACCAGCATGCCGCAAGGTGATCACCTTGGTCTTAAGAGCGTATACTAGGCTCTCGCTCGGGCCCTTCGGCTTTATCAGTTCTTCTTGAATGATACTATCAAAGATTTCAAGTGCTTCGTCGTACTTGCCCATCTGGCTGAGGGCGACTCCAAGGGAATGTCTTGCAATTGTGTGATCAGGTTCGTATTCTAGAGCTTTCCTCAAGCACCGCACGCGGCTAGATCTATCACGGATCTTGTCGTAAACCTTTGACCAACTGAAGTAGACATAGTATCCTGTTCGCTTTGTACAACGCCTTGCGGCTTCCTTCATAAGGTCGATAGCATCGCCAATATTGTCCAGGTCCAATTTGAACAAGCCATAGGACACGAGAGTGTAAACGGACCTTGGGTCAATGTCCAAAGCTTGCTTATAGTACTCACTAGCCGCTTCATATCGGAACGATCTAGCTTGCCCTTCTGCCATTCGAGCAAGCATTACTGCACGTTTTTGTATACCAGTTCTGACTCCAAAGTGTTCAAAG
This sequence comes from uncultured Anaerolineae bacterium, assembly GCA_964592085.1. Taxonomy (GTDB): domain Bacteria; phylum Chloroflexota; class Anaerolineae; order VGOG01; family VGOG01; genus CAZQDO01. The sequence goes on from CAZQDO010000383.1 coordinate 2,080, forward strand.
AGGTCTCTATACTGTGCGGTCTCAACACTAGCCATATCCATCTTGTTTCGGTATTCCTGGTATCGCAATCGAGCTTGACGCTCCAAATCGCCCATTTTCGTCAGTTCGTTTCGGGCAAACGTGAGGGTTATCGGTAAAGATGAATAGACGACTAGTCCCGTTTTGTGTTCGGTACGTTCCTTGACAAATGTCACTTCAATCAAAGCACTAATAGCTCTCTCGAGCTTTTCCACAGACCAGTCTAAGGCTATCCGCCATATTTGCGCAGTAGGAGATTCATCAAAAATGGAAAGAACCGCAAAAGCTTGCTTAGCAGCACTATCAAGAATGTCCCACGAATTTCTAAAGCTAAATTCAAGAAGTGGCGAGTCGGAATCTAAAGTTCTCGACAGTATCCTATCCATATCTCTTGTGTGGGCATACTCTCCAAGTATCCACTGAATTGCCAACGGAAGGCCTCCAGACATTTCTGCAACTTTTGAAACCAGGCCAGCATGATCTATTGGCAAATTCAAACCCATCTCCCTATTACGGGCCTCGAGAAATTGATGTACTTCTTCCAGGCTGAACTCAGCAACTTGAATAGGATATTCCCATTCGCTTGTACGTCGTCGGCTCGTCATCAACACCTTGGTTTTGCTTGGTGGTAATGATCTAACAAACTCCATAATACGACCGTCTTTTACAGTCTCCATATTATCCAGTATCAAAAGGGTAGAAAAGGCCGATAAGATATCAGAAGCGACGGTCTTGCGTTCTTGTAGATCAGCACAACAATGCTCCTCGTGCTGAAACAAAGCGAGAAGTCGGTCCAAGAAATCTTCGAGTGAGAACAACGTGGGATTCAGGTGGCGAATTCCCTCTTCAGTCGATAACTCTAAATCTTTTGCTGATAGATGGAGAATCGCTTCGAAAGGCCCCTGCTCTTTGTAATATTGATATGCTAACCAAGTAGCTAGCGCAGATTTTCCAACTCCTCCAGGCCCATAAAGATTCACAATCCAAATCCTGGGATCACCTTCTACTGCTTGACGGAGAGAAGATTTATACTGTTCCCTACCAACAAACGTTTCATACTCCCGGGGTAGAATGCGGTAGAGCCCCGATTCAACTGCAAAGGGGGATGGAAGAGCATTCGCTTGTGCCAGGTCTGCCTCTTGGTATCGTGCTTGAAGGTCATCCAAAAGACTCTGGAGGTCTTCATCGGAGCAAACAACTTTGGTTTGATCGCTATCTCTAACGTATATTTCGCCGCGTCGTAGCCCCCAGTTCTCTTTTGGATGAAAATCAATTCCGCAAACGGTTGGAACACGGAGTTTCGATCTCTTGATGGCGGAGCGGATCAATATTAACGCAAATATTTTGATTGATCCGCCTATAGGAATCTCATGTTGAACAATATCGACCTCAATTTCTACCCCAGTGGACTTCCGAACCTTATCTCTTAGGAGCTTCGTATCTTCGTCCAGTCGGATTTCAAGGCCAACGGGCTCCCATGTTTTGTTTTTTACCCCAACTACTATGAAACCGCCTCCGACATTTTTCATCCCGAGAGCATCTCGGCTAAACTTTGCGCAATCGTAATCGTTTGCCAGACTAAGCTTTTCCTTGAAGTCGAGATGTTCACATTCGCCGTGGCAGTCAAGGAGATATCGAAGAGACTCAACTGACATATCTCCATCGTAAGCCATTTGACGAATCCGAGAGATGTTCATTAATACCCCCTTGGTTCCTGTTACCAGATGCTATCTTACTTCTAGCGTAACTGTTGCGCAGCCAGAGCCAAGATGTTTATCAAAGTGAAAAAATTGAAACTTTTTTCGAGACATTAACCGCCTGATCTGAAGCAACGTCTCATCTGGCTAGCCTACAAATCCCTAGCGACGATGGAATTTGCTCACAGCGACGGCTTTTGATGCGATGTTGCCACGGGATCTGGGCTTTGGCCGCCTGTCAGCCCAGTTTGAAAGTTCCAATTTTGATGCTCTAATAAACATCTCCCGTCTGATTGCGCAATCGTTAGGCTAGAGCAACCTTTCCTGCCTCGGCACATCCGGCAGAGCATCCCGCCCGGCCAGGAAGCCTTCCAGCAGGCGGCGCTCGGCGTCGTCATCGGGCAGGATGTTGACCAGCGTCTGGGCCACCAAGCGCACCTGGTCCTCGCGGCTGCGCGCCCCTTCGGCCAGGAAGCGGGCCAGCGCCTCGCGGTCTCCTCGTTCCCACAGCGCTGCTGCCTGGTGTAATACGTCGATCACCGTCGCCATCTGCCCCGTCCGGTCGGGCAGACCCAACCCCTCCAAATCGGCCCGCGCCTTGGGCCCCAGCAGGCGCACCGTCTCTCCGCTCTGCTTGAGAATCCCCCGCCGCTCCATGAGGGCCGACACGTCGGCGCCCAGGGCCATGGCCAGCCGCATGGCGTCGTCGAAGGGCACAGCGTTGTCGGCGTAAGCCCAGCGGTGCAGGATGTAGTAGCGCGTCGGGGCGTCCACTAGGCCGACGCGGGCGCCGCCGCCATTGAGGATGCGGTCCAGGGCGTACTCGGACACCATGGCCTGCACCAGGTCCAGCAGCGCGTCCACGCCCACCCGGCTGCCGCCCAGCCGGTACACCTGGCTGTAGCGACCAAAGACAGAGACCGCCGGCCCGATGGCGCTGATGAAAAAGTCCGCGCCGCGGATGCCCTGCGCCCAGAAGAAATCCAGTCGCTCGCGGATGGTACTCGCCAGTTCCTGGCGCACGTCATCCAGGTAGCCTTCCGACTCGGCGGTCCGCACCCGGCAGACGATGAAGATGGAGGAGGCCAAAGCGGCACTCTCGTGGGCTCGCAGACGAGTCCCCATTTCCGTGTGCAACGGCCAGGAAGCGGTAACCACCAGTCCAGCCTCCAACAAGCTGTTGATCAGCGTCTCCCAGGCAGCCGTCGATTTATGGGCGAAGACTACAGCAAAGACTCCATTGGATCGCAACACGCGGCAGGCCTCGGCAAAAGCGCGGGTCATTTCTTGCTCGTAGAAAGCTTTAGCTGCTGTATCGCCATTGTGGCGGGCCGGTTCCTGGATGATCTCAGTTGACTTGGGAGTAAGCGGTGTACGAAAGAGATCGGGATACAGAAAACCAATGGAACGCTTAAGCCAGACATAGAAGAAGTCACTCAGGTCGGCGTAGGGTACAGCGTCATAGTAGGGAGGATCGGTAATGATCGCATCAAATTGATTCTCTGGGTAAGGTAGACGGGTGACGGTGCCTTGTTGCGCCACAGCAGGTTGTGTAGAGGCTTGAGCGGCATGCTCAATAACACGAGTTATCCAGTCTAATGCACTCAGCCAGTCGCCGGTCGAACCGCTAAATGGATTCACTTCCACATAATCCCATACCATCGGAATAGCCTGACGGCCAAATGTGTTCATCACGGACTCGCCCGTGTTATCCCAACGGCAAATCGAGGATTCTCTATCAGCTAGCCGATCTACAGCTACTCCGAAGTATGTTGCTACAGCCCTAGCCCTTTCTGGATCAGTCCCCTCATTTACCATGTGATTATAGATAGCTTGCACTAGTCGGCTGAAGGTGATCAAAGCCAAGAGTTGGCGCGCATTGAAGAGGTCGCTCCAACGGGTGAGACCGTAGCGCTGTACCCGAAATCCCAAAGTACCGATGGGGGGCAGTGGCTCGTCCGGTGCGTCCTCATCCAACTCCATTAACAAAGCTAGGGCCTCTTGGACTAGCTCATCATCTTGATCATTGAACGGACGGTAGCCTTTGCCCGCTCCCGCTTGCTCGTATATCACGACCAGCGGTGTCTCCCACATCCGCCCGGCTTCTCCTTCGGCACGGATGTATGC
>CAZQDO010000384.1:0-4497 GCA_964592085.1 uncultured Anaerolineae bacterium
GGTGGCTGGCGGAGTAGATGGCCTTGATAGGCTCGTTGGAATGGATCTCCACGCTGATGGCCACTTCTTCCAGGGGCCTGGCGGAAAAGCGCTCGGTGTCCAGGGGGTAAACGTATTGGACCAGCCCCCCTTCCATCGAGAGCACCTGGCTGTACTCCAACTCGACGCGCCGCTCCCCGTTGGGGGGGATGGGGAAGATCCGCGCCTGAAAAGCGTTCCTGCCCACGTATTCGAGGAGGGCGGGGTCTTTGCGACTGCGCACGATGTCCTCGTAGATGCGGCGGGCCTCGTCCTTGTCGAGGATCTGGCCTTCCAGCTTCTCGCCATCCACCCACATGGAGAACTCCGAGATGGCCGCCTCCTCGGGCAGCGGGAAGATGTAGGTGCCCTCCACCTCGTAGCGCGCTTCGTTCACGAAGACCTGGTCCACGTGAGTGGTGGCCACCTGGTTCTCGATAGTCACCCTCACGCGGTGGTACTTGATGGTCAGGTTGCGCACCTCGGTAATGGGGATGTGGGGAGGTGGCTCAGGGATAATGATGCCGTCGGCGTACGAGACCCCCGTCGTGGCTACGATCAATCCCAGCAGCATCACTGTAGTTAGCAAGATTCTCCTCTTCATCCTCATGACCTCCTTTTGGATGCAGTATCAGTGGATCCAGAATCGCTCTGAGAGGATTGCCAAATCCCCGCCTTTGGCCTGGATCTGGCGATCCAGACCGAGCAAACTTGGATCTACTGAGTATGCCAATTCACTTACTAGACGCGGCGATGAGACAAAAGGTTCCCTCGCCTGCCCAGAATAGCCTGCCCAAAGTCCAACCACGAGGCTGCTTGACATTTCCTGCGGTTTGCAGTATAACCGGTCAGGTCGGCAGGCCATCAGATAACTGATATCTACAAGAAACGGAGCGGCCCAGTCCGTCCGTGAGAAAGGAAGGTTTGAATCATGTCAAAGTTCAGCACCCTCAATCTAAAATCCTATTTCAACGCTGGCCGTGACCCCGGCGGCTGGCATCCGGAAATCGGAGAGGGACTCAAGGCGCTACCAGCCGGGCAGCAGACCTTCTGGGGCATCCCCTTTGATCTCGGCCCAGTCGAGGGCAACTGCTGGCTGACGCTGGAGCACACGGGGGCGACCATTCGATTGTCCGGGACAGCCAGCTACCTGGTAGTCACTCATTTTTGCGACGAGTCGCACGATCCGGAGGGACGCACGCAGCCAGCCGACTACAAGGCCGGGGAGGTCACCCGGCCGGGGGAGCACCTGGCTGACTACGTCTTGGTCTACGCCGACGGGAGCGAACACCGCCAGCCCATCCGGCGGCGCTTCGAGGTGGGCGAGGCGATGGTAGTCTGGGGGCAGTGGGCTTTCGCCGCCCGGTCGCACACCGAAGACGAGCCTCGCGATTTGCGCGGGCCTTATCCGGCTGGCCAGTGGGGATTCTACCAAACTAGCGTTGGCCAAAGCCCCGATCCAGGCCCGCTCCGGTACTGGCTCTACGCTCTGGAGAACCCACACCCCGACAGGGAGTTGGCGGCCATCCGCCTGTCGCCCACTGGCGCCGACCGGCTGGCGGTGGCCGGGATCACCCTGTACCACGGCCACGAGCACCCGTTGCGACACCGACGCCTGGAGTCTTTTCGAGTCGCACTGCCTGAGCCGGCACTCCCCGACAACGTGGAGACCGAGGTTGATCTGGGCATCATCGCCCGCCGCTACGCCGTCCCCGCCTTCGATCCGGATCGCTGGCTTGAGGATCAGCCAAGGGGCTGGGGAGAGGAGGCAGCACCCCCACAACTCATCACGCAACTGCTGTTGGACGTAACAGCCAACCCCGACGCCACCCTGCGAGTGGACGAGCGTGAGGTAGATCTGCGTCCAGTCTACGAGGACGGCCAGGGGCAAAGCGCCGACGGCCAGGTGCGCGTCGAGATCCTGACTCCCCGCAAGACGTGGGTGCACGTGACGGTGGCGGACAGTGCTACTGAACAGCCCACGCCAGTGCGCATCCACTTCCGGGCCCCGGATGGCCGCTACCTGCCGCCGTATGGTCATCGTCACGAGGTCAACGACAACTGGTTCGAGGACTACGGCGGCGACCTGAAGCTGGGCTCTACCCAGTATGCCTACGTGGATGGTCGCTTCCAGGTTGAGCTGCCGGTGGGCGAAGTGTACGTCGAAATCGCCAAAGGCTTCGAGTATCAGCCAGTGCGTCAGCGAGTCCTTATTCAACCTGGCCAGCGTGAGCTGACGCTGAACATCAACCGTGTCTTCGATTGGCGCGGTCAGGGTTGGGTGACCGCCGACACCCACGTTCACTTCATATCCCCACAGACCGCCTGGCTGGAAGCGCAGGCCGAGGGACTCAACTTGGTCAACCTGCTGGCCTCGCAGTGGGGAGACCTGTTCACCAACGTGGGTGACCTCACCGGCGACCTGTCCGGCGTCAGCCGTGACGACACCCTCATCTGGGTGGGCACCGAGAACCGCCAGCATTTGCTGGGACATATCAGCCTGCTGGGGGTGAAGGGAGATCCGGTGTTCCCCATGTGCGCCGGTGGCCCTAACGAAAGCTATCTGGGCGACCCGACCTGGATGAGTCTGGCAGAGTGGGCCGACCTCTGTCGGGAGCGGGAGGGCCTGGTGGTGATCCCTCACTTTCCGAACCCGTACTGCGAGGTCGCCGCTGATATCGTGCTGGGCAAAGTGGATGCGGCCGAGATCCGCCACTTCACGCCCGCGCTGGACGGCTTCAACGTGCGGGAATGGTATCGCTTCCTGAACTGCGGCTATCGGGTGGGAGCCGTGGGCGGGACGGACAAGATGTCGGCGGGGATGCCAGTGGGCGGGGTGCGTACCTATGCCCACCTGGAAGATGAGGAGTTTACCTTCGCCAACTGGGCCAGCGCCGTGCGAGCCGGACGCACCTTCACCACCAGCGGCCCGCTGATCGGGATGCTGGTCGAGGGGTGCGCTCCGGGGGACGAAATGCGCCTGCCAGCAAGTGGCGGCACGCTGGAAGTCGAGGCCTGGGTGCAGTCTGTCCAGCCGTTCCACGAGTTGCAGGTCGTCGTCAACGGACAGGTCGTAGCACGCGAAGTCGCCGAGGAAGGCGCACTGGAGACGCGGCTGCGCAGCAAGGTGCGATTGGAGGGAAGTGCCTGGATCGCTGCGCGCTGCGTCAGTCAGTTGAAGGTGTGGCACTGCTGGCCCATTCACATTGCAGCCCACACGTCACCGGTGTATGTGCGCTGCGGGAACCAGGAGCTGTTCAGCCCATCCGATGCCACTTACATGCTGACCCTGATTGACGGTGGGCTGACCTGGCTGGACACGCTGTCCATTCCGGCCAGTCCTGAGCGCCAGGCGCGCATCCGAGGGGTGTTTGAGGCGGCGCGAGCCAGCCTGAGCCAACGCCTGGCCGGACATAGCCACACGTGACGCTGTTCCGCCCCGATAGCAGCCTCCCACCTCTGTTCATCAACCAGGTCTACACTGCTGAGAGCGAGGCATCCAGTTGATGGCTGGGGAAATCCCGGCCAGGCTGCCGGGGCTTGACCGAGGAGAAGGAAATGAAGCCAAAGATTGTGGTCGTAGGTAGCTCCAATACTGATATGGTGGTGCAGGTGCCGCACCTGCCTGCCCCCGGCGAGACCGTGCTGGGCGGTGAGTTCATCATGGCTGCTGGCGGCAAAGGGGCTAATCAGGCTGTGGCGGCCGCACGGCTGGGGGCCCAGGTGACCTTTGTCGCTCGACTGGGCCGCGACATGTTCGGTCAGGTGGCTGTGCAGGAATACAAGGCGGAAGGGATCAATGTGGACTACATCGCCTGGGATGATGAAGCGGCTTCGGGGGTGGCCCTGATCGTGGTTGATGAGGCTGGTGAGAATGCCATTGCCGTCGCGCCCGGAGCCAATGGCCGCCTCTCACCGCACGACGTCGCCGCTGCCGAGGTAGCCATCGCAGAGGCCGATGCCGTGTTGCTTCAATTGGAGATCCCTTTGGAGACAGTGCAGGCCGCAGCTCAGTTGGCCCGTCGCCACGGCGTTGGCGTGCTTCTGAACCCAGCTCCAGCCGCCCCGCTGCCCGATGACCTGCTGGGGCTAGTTGACATTTTGACACCCAACGAGAGCGAGGCGGCGGGGTTGACCGGCTTGCCGGTGACGGACCTGGCCCAGGCGAGAGCCGTCGCGCAGCTCTTACTCGACCGTGGCCCAGCAGCCGTCGTCATCACCCTGGGTGCGCAGGGAGCCTTGTTGGCCACAGAGGATGAGGTAATGCGAGTGCCGGGCTTTGCCGTCACCCCAGTGGACACCACCGCCGCCGGCGATGCCTTCAACGGGGCTCTGGCCGTGGCCTGGGCTCAGGGCACCGACCTGGCTGAGGCCATTTGCTACGCTAACGCTGCGGGCGCGCTGAGCGTCACCAGGCTGGGCGCCCAGCCCTCGTTGCCCACAGCCGAGGAAATCGAGCAGTTCCTAATTGCTGAGTCT
>CAZQDO010000384.1:4597-5903 GCA_964592085.1 uncultured Anaerolineae bacterium
CGGGACACGAAGTCGTTGCCCTTGAGGTAAAAGCGCCAGGGAACGCTCATGGCCACCTCGTCGGCCTTGATGCCGATGCGCGGGCTGGCCACAATCTCCTCCTGGGTCACCCTTTGGCCCTCCTCGATGAAGAGCAGTTCCCCGCTGCAGAGGTCCACCCCGTTGAAGCTCTTGTCTATCGCCAGGGCCTGGCAGAGCTTGGCCGGTCCATTGGTCAGCTCCCTATCGGGTCTACCGGGGCGATAGCGGCGCATGAGGTCTAACCCCTCCAGTGGCTTCAGTGCCCGAATCAGCACTGCGGCGGGGAAGCCCTCTTCCTCAGTGACGACATTGAGGCAGTGATGCATACCGTAGATGAAGTACACGTAGGCATGACCAGGTGGGCCGTACATGGCCTCGTTGCGCGAGGTGCGCCCACAGGCGGCATGGCAAGCAGCGTCGTCCTCGCCAATGTAGGCCTCCACTTCTGCGATCAGGCCAGAGAGACGCTGGCCGTCTATAACCCTCACCAGCCGCTGGCCCAGCAATTCCTGCGCCACCGTCAGGGTGCTTCGTTTATAGAAATCCCGTCCCAGTCTGCCCATCAGTCCTCCAGGTATTTCAGCCCGTGCACGATCTCGTCCACCACCTGATCCGTTGTTGTTCATAATTGTACCACACAGCCATCATAGAGGCAACATGAGCAGCTTTCGCAGCAGTGGGATTTGACACAATCGCAAGATGGCTATACAATTTGCCCAATTCATTGTCGCATCGTAATTGCTCACCCTCCCGCAGGTTTAGCAGGTAGTATCAGGCAGAACGCTAACTCTGGGCAGATGTTCAGATGCCGCCCCACCCCCTGAAGCAACCTGCGAGAGGGTAGGCTGAATAGTAACGTCGCATCGCAAAACTAAGGAGGATACCAGATGGCAAACGAAAGGCTATTCGAGGAGATGACCAACGTCGTCATCGCTGGTGTGCCAGACAAGGCCCGCGAGCTGGCCAACGAGGTACTGCGCGCAGGCATTGACCCACTGGCAGCCATCCAGCAGGGCTTCAAGCCGGGCATGGATGTCGTCGGGGAGGGCTTCGCCAAGGGGGAGCTGTTCATCCCCGATCTGATGATGAGTAGCAAGGCCATGCAAGAGGGCATCGCCGTCCTGGAGCCGGAGCTTCTGAAGCGCAAACAGGAGCTTCAGACACTGGGCAAAGTGGTCATCGGCACCGTGCAGGGAGACATCCACGAGATCGGCAAGACGCTGGTGGCCACCATGCTGAGCGCCAACGGCTTCGAGGTGCACGACCTGGGCGTGGACGTTGCGCC
>CAZQDO010000385.1:0-5895 GCA_964592085.1 uncultured Anaerolineae bacterium
GGTGCAAGGCGTGAAGATGGCCTCCCTAGCGTCAGCGACGGTCGCCTCGACTTCTGCCTGTCCAAGCGAAGTGTACCTCCTGTCGCCATAGCGCTCCCCCGCTTCCACTGGATCTTTGACGAAGCGGATGAAGTACTCGCAGCCACGGAACTTCCCCTGGATGACCTTGTGTTCCTCCAACCAGACGAAATCCTGGAAATCCATCGGCGTGTCCTGGGAGCGAGAGGCATAGAGCTCTCTCATTTCCTCTTCGTTGAGCCTCCTCACCTCGCCCCCCGCTTCTGACAGCAACTCCCGCAGCGCCCCGTGAACCGCCCGGCAGTTTTCGGAACCATAGACGACGACGTCCAAATCGGAGCGGGGCGTGTGCAGGCCCACCAGGATCGAGCCGGAGATGCCGATGCTCCTATCCGGTACCTTGGCCCTGCCCGCCAGCAAATCGGCGAACCTGACGGCCTTCTCCTCCAATTCGTCCAGGCCCTCTCTCTGTCGGAGGTTCGCCAGCTTCAGGCAGGGATCGTACATCTGTCTGATGCGTTTCCTGGGGACACCCTGAAGCCGTGTACCAAAGACGGGGTCGTCAAAGAGACAGGCCGGGCATCTTTCCTGCAGCAGCTTCTCCTGCTCCTCAAAGTGATAGAGCCTCCTGTAGGGGAGGCCCTCCCTTCTTCTCTCACCATTCGGATCGGGAGCGTATCTCAGGTAGGCCACCACCGTCTCTGGCGGATGAACCAGCCCCTTGCCGGCAAAGAGCAGATCCTCAGTGGATTCCACGTAGTAGCCTTCAATCATCGGTTTAGCCTGCTGCTGGCGAGCTCCACCACATGCTCAACGATCCTCCCGGCGATGTCCACGTCGGTTGTCTTCTGCAACCCCCTCCAGCCGGGGATGCCGTTCACCTCGGTCACGTAGTACCCGCCACCCTCTGCTTTCAGGGTATCTACCCCAGCGTACTCGGTCTCGAGGACAGCAGCCGCCCTCAGGCTGATTTCTCGCAGTTCCTCGCTGGACTCCAGGGGCTCTACCCTCGCACCCTTGGCCACGTTGGTTTTCCAGCCTTCGGCCCGGCGCACCATGGCCGCAACCACCTCCCCCCCGATGACAAAGGTCCTGATGTCCCAGTCGGCGTGGGGGATGAACTCCTGAAGATAAAAAATGTAGCGGCCCAGTTCCAGGGCCCTGAAGACCCTGTAGGCCGCATCTTCGTCGCACACTCTCACCATCCCCCGCCCCTCGGAACCGAAGAGGGGTTTCACTACCGCATCGCCCAATTCCTTGAAAGCTTCCATTGCCTCGTCGAAGCGCTCTGTCACCACCGTGCGCGGCGTGGGGATGCCGGCGTCCTCCAACAGGGACGAGGTGTAGTACTTGTCAACCGTCCTCTCTATGGTCCTGGCGGAGTTCACTACCCTGACGCCCAGGTTCTCCAGGCGGTGCAACACGTCCACCCTGAAGATGATCTGCTCCAGCGAGCCAGCGGGAATGCTCCGCACGATGATGGCATCGTAGTTTTCCAACACCTGGTCTTCGATGCGGACGCGGGGCTTTTCGGAGATCCGGGCCACGAGACGAGTGATGGGGAAGCACTCTGCCGGAATGCCCCTCTCCTCAAGAGCCCTTCGCAGGGCCTCCACGTGCCAACCCCTACTGGACCCCAGGATCCCGATCCTCACTCCAGAAACCTCCGCAGCACCTCCAGGTTGGGCTCCCCGGCTCGATAGGTCTTTCCGCTGCTCAGGTTGTTGATGATCACCTCTGACGGACTGAAGAGGAGCGGGTCAATCTGGTAGAAATCTCCCTCGTACTGTTGGAAGATTTCGTAGAATGGCTTCCCGTAATCCCTGGAGGCTGAGGATGGGATCTGGGCGATGATGGCCTCCAGTGCTTCATCAGCAGCTTGGACGGCGTAGTAGGCCTGGCCACCGTAGAGCACGCCGTCGTTGGTCAGCCCGATGGCTTTCAGGTCGTCCGAGGCCACCGGGGCCAGGGGGCAGGTGCCGAAGCCGGCCACGATCTGCTCCACGTCAAAGCCCAATTCGGTCATCTTATGCAGGCCGGTCTCCACCACCCGCGCCGCAACCTGCACCGATCCCACCAGACTGGCGGTGGGGGCAATGGCCAGCATCAGGTTGGCCGCGTCCACGCCGCACTTGCCGGCCACATATTCGGCCACTTCCTCGTTGGGCAGCTTGCGACCCTCCAGCAGCAACACGGCCACCTCAGACTGATCGCGATAGGTCAGGTGCTCGAATAGCTCCTCACTAGCGTAGAGAGCCCGTGCCGGCCCGGAGCCCATGGCGAAGAACTTACCCCGCTTGACGGCCCACCCTGCGTATTGGGCAGCCATGCAGGCGATGGCCGGATGCTCGACCCGCACGCTTACTCCTGGCAGCCAAAATCCATCGTAGGACAGGCGGGTGAACCCCACCTCCCCCAGCCCACCCAGACAGGCTTCAGCGAAAAGTTTGCCCACCACGAAACTCCCCGGCACGTTCACGCCGGCGTCAATCACCGTGGCGCCGTTGGGCAGAGTGTGCGCTGCCACACCCAGCACTTCGGCCTGGGCCATCATCTGCCGCAAGACTTCGGCTGCTCGTTCATTCACGCTGATCATAAATCAAGATCTCCCCTTTCCCTAAAGCAGTCACGTCGCCGTTGTAGCGGCGATAGAACCCCTCGAAATACTCATCGCCAATAGACATCCCCCAGGCTTGCAGTTGCAGCAGATAGTAGCGCAGGAAAGTGGGTTGGAAGCGGCAGTCGTAGCGGAAAGTGGGCAGCAGGTTCGCGTGGTCAGCGAGCGCCACGATGGTCCCGCGCTTCATCCCCGCTCCGGCCCGCGCGCCGAGGCGGCCGGAGACGATGATGGAGCCGGCGATCATCTTCGCCCCGGCGAAATCGCCCACGTCGCCCAGGACGACGATCAGCCCCCGGCGCATCTGCGCACCGACCTCCTGGCCAGCATCTCCCTCGACCACGATCACCCCCCGGTTCATCCCCCGTTTCTCGCCCCGGTAGGCCGCGCCGAGCAGGTGGCCCGCGTTCCCCTTGATCCAAATACGCCCGCCCTGCATGTGCGCGCCGGCCCAGTCGCCGGCGTTGCCCTCGACCACGATCTCCCCGCCGCGCATGTACGCGCCCAGGTGCAGGCCCACGTCGCCCCGCACGGTGATGAACCCCCGCGTCATCCGCTGTCCGATCTTCTTCACGTGGCGCAGGTCGCCCTCGACGATGATTTGGTCCGAATTCTCACCTTCCATGCTGAACAGGTCGCCCAGCGTCACCTTCCGTCGGCCGTAGAAGGCCGGCAGCGTCTTGATCTCCGCCTGGCTGCGGCCGACGAATTGGTCGGGGCAAATGCTATCGGCCTCAATGGGGATGGTGGTCGCTTCCTTCAGGCGCAAGGTGACAGCGTTCGTCTCATCCGCCATCCCTATGACATATCCAGCACACGCTATGCAACCCAATGCCAGATGCCTCCTCTCTGGTTAGAACGATAGGGCCTCTGTAGCCTTGCGCCATGCATCCAGCATGGTCGCAAGGCGAAGGTTTGCGGTTCGTGCAAGTTTGTTGTGTGCTTTGTTCTCGCTATGTGTTCCTTTAGCGCTCTAGCTCCCAGCCCCTCTCTCTTCTGTCTTCGAGTATCTCTTGATAGAGTGATTCCAATGTGGGGCGCAAATTGCACGGCAACTACCAAGGAGAGATGGGCAATCGCTTCGATGTGCGTTGGCTCGGACGTCGCCTCAAACATCAGATGGGACCCGTTTCGATCAAGCTGTACGATAAGTTCAACATCGTTCTGCGCATCGAAACCCCTGTCAACGATGTTTCCTTTGAGCTTGTCAGCCTATTATACCACATTTTAACAAGTTGGCACAGTGTGGGGCTTTTGTAGTGGGAGTAACTTGGTTTGGCTTCTACCCATCATACATCCGTCCTGCAAATGAAATCGCTTGACTAAAAGGCAAAAATCAACGACAATAGGTCAGGCGGGGATGAACACTACTGAGTAAGGAGAATGCGCCATGAAGACAAGTCAGGAGTTCATCGAAAGCTTGCGCCAGCTCAAGCGCGAGCTGTATGTCCTCGGCGAGAAGGTGGAGAACGCCACCGAGCATCCCATCCTCCGCCCTTCCCTCAATGCGCTGGCTAAGACCTACGAGATGGCTCACGATCCGCGCTACACGCAACTGTTCGTGCGCCAGGGGATGGACGGCGAACGTGTCAATTGCTTCACCAGCCTGCACCACAGCACCCAGGACTTGCTCGACAAGGTCAAGGCGCTGCGCATCCTGGGCCAGGAAACCGGCACCTGCTTCCAGCGCTGCGTGGGATGGGACGCTCTCAACGCACTGGAGAGCACGACCTTTGAGATGGACCAGGCTCTCGGCACCACCTATCACGGTCGCTTCATGGACTACCTTCGCCACGTGCAACGGAACGACCTGGTGTGCAACGGGGCGATGACCGACGTGAAGGGAGACCGCAGTCTGCGCCCCAGCCAGCAGGCGGACCCCGATCTGTTCCTCCACATGGTGGAACGCCGCCCCAACGGGATCGTCGTGCGCGGAGCTAAGGCCCATCAGACCGGCGCTGTTTTTTCCCACGAGATCCTCGCCATGCCCACGCAGACGATGCGCGCCGACGACGAGGACTACGCCGTCGCCTTTGCCCTTCCGAGCGACGCCGACGGGATTATCCACGTCCTGGGCCGCCAGTCCTGCGATACGCGGAGACTGGAAGGCTCACGCCTGGACGTGGGCAACGCCACCTTCGGCGGGCACGAAGCGCTGGTCATCTTCGACGACGTCTTCGTGCCCAGCGAGCGGGTCTTTATGGACGGCGAGTGGCAATTCTCCCGCATCCTGGTGGAGCGGTTTGCCGGGTACCACCGCCAGAGCTACGGGGGGTGCAAAGTCGGCGTGGGGGACGTGCTGATCGGGGCCTCGGCCACGGCCACCGAGTACGCGGGCGTGGCCCATGCGTCGCACGTCAGGCGCAAACTGGCCGAGATGATCCACCTGAACGAGACGCTCTACGCCTGCGGCCTGGGCTGCTCGGTCGCAGGCACGGCCATGCCTTCAGGCACCTACCTGGTGGACCTCCTGTTGGCCAACGTCTGCAAGCAGAACGTGACCCGCTTTCCCTACGAGATGGCGCGGCTGGCCGAAGACCTGGCCGGCGGGCTGATGGTCACCATGCCTTCGGAAAAAGACCTGAATCATGCGGAGATCGGGCCTCTGGTGGAGAAGTACCTACGCGGGGTGGCCGACATCCCGACCGCCGACCGGATGCGCATCCTACGCCTGCTCGAAAACCTCACCCTGGGCGCAGCCGCCGTGAGCTACCGCACCGAGTCCATGCACGGCGCCGGCTCGCCCGAGGCGCAGGTGATCATGATCGGTCGACTGAGTGACCTGGAAGCAAAGAAGGCCCTGGCGAAACGTTTGGCCGGTATCAGTCTTTAGGCCAACACCTGTCGGAATACCGGCTCTCTGGAACTTTGTGTAAATGGCACAGTGGAGTCCCGAACTCGTTCGGGTTCATTGTACCGTGCCCCCAACGAGTTGGGGACTCCGGTGCCTTGACCCCGCGAAATCCCAAAGAGCCAATACTTCAAGCGCGCCAACCGCGCAGCCCCCACAGCAACACGACCAGCGCCAATCCACTAACGGTCGCCGAGACAAAACCAGTGGCCAGCATCCCGCCGGCCAGCCACACTGGCCCACCGACCAGCGCGCCCATCACCCGCCCGATGCTGAAGGCTGCCACACTGGACGACATCATGGTTGCCCGCGCAGCGGGGAGGATTTCGGTGAACAGGGAGATAGCCGTGACGATGGTGAATTCAAAAGTGAGAAAGGTGACGAACAACCCCATCAACGCCAGCGGCAG
>CAZQDO010000386.1:0-5873 GCA_964592085.1 uncultured Anaerolineae bacterium
CTCTACGAGCATCCCAAAGTGTTGGAGGTAGCTGCCGCTGGCGTCCCGGTGGCGGGCAAAGGCGAGCGGGTCAAAGTCTATGTCGTCCTCAAAGAGGGCGAGACGGCCACCGAAGAGGAGATCATCGCCTTCTGCCGCGAGAATCTGGCTCCCTACAAGGTGCCCAAGTTCGTCGAATTCCGCGAGAGTTTGCCCAAGACCATCGTCGGCAAGATCCTGCGGCGGGTGTTGGTCGAGGAAGATAAGAAAAAGATGGGGCAGTAAAACGTGAATTCCTGTTCGCCGAAGGTCTCCCAACCGAGGCGGGCGGGACTCGGTCAGAGACCTTCGCCCAGCAGAGACGGGGCAGTGAAGCGTGAAACGTAAAGAAGCGGAGCCGCATGCATGATGTGGCTCCGCTTCTTTGTTTAGCGACGGCGTTAGTCGTCAACTCAGGCCAGCATGGCCTCCAGCTCAGGCCCCTCGATGGTCTCTTCTTCAATGAGGCGCTGGGCGAGAGCGATCAGCTTGTCCCGATAGGTGGTCAGGACCTCCTTGGCTCGGCTGTAGGCCTCGTCAATAAAACCCCGCACCTCTCGATCAATCTCCTGAGCCACTGATTCGCTGTAATCACGCTGCTCAGAAATCTCTCGACCCAGGAAGACCAACTCCTGCTTCTGACCAAAAGTCATCGGCCCCAGTTTCTCACTCATTCCGTACTCACACACCATCTTGCGGGCCAATTTGGTGGCCTGCGTCAGGTCGGTTGCAGCTCCAGTGGTCACATCGTTGAACACCAGCTCCTCCGCCGCACGCCCCCCCAGGAGGCCAGCCAACTGGTCTTTGAACTTGGTCCGGTGCTTCAGATAGCGATCTTCTTCAGGCAGAGGCAGGGTGTAGCCCAAAGCCATTCCCCGCGAGACGATGGAGACCTTGTGAACGGGATCGCAGTAGGGGAGCTTGTTCATCACCATGGCGTGCCCAGCCTCGTGATAGGCAATGATGTTCTTCTCCTCATCGCTGATGATCCTGCTCTTGCGCTCTGGGCCGGCGAGCACCCGCTCTATGGCCTCCTGGAACTCCTCCATGCCAATGACTTTCTTGTCTGCCCGTGCTGCCAATATTGCCGCTTCGTTCACCATGTTCTCTATATCGGCCCCCACAAAGCCGGGGGTCTGCCTGGCGAGCACTGAGGGGTCTACATCATTGGCCAGGGGTTTGCCCCGCACATGTACTTGTAGGATGCCCTCGCGGCCCTTTATGTCAGGTATATCCAACACCACCCGCCGGTCGAAGCGGCCTGGTCGCAGGAGGGCGGGGTCCAGGATATCGGGCCGGTTGGTAGCCGCCAGGATGATCACGTTGGTATCAGTATCGAAGCCGTCCATCTCCACCAGGATTTGGTTCAGGGTTTGCTCTCGCTCGTCGTGGCTGCCCCCAAGGCCAGCCCCGCGGTGCCGTCCCACAGCGTCTATCTCGTCTACGAAGACGATGCAGGGGCTGTGGCGCTTAGCCTGATCGAAGAGGTCGCGTACCCGGCTCGCTCCCACCCCCACGAACATCTCCACGAACTCGGAGCCTGATATGTTGAAGAAAGGCACCCCCGCCTCACCCGATACGGCCTTGGCCATGAGGGTCTTGCCCGTGCCCGGCGCGCCCACCAGGAGCACCCCTTTGGGGATGCGAGCCCCCAGGGCGATGAACTTCTCCGGCTCCTTGAGGAACTCCACCACCTCGTACAGCTCCTCTTTGGCCTCCTCCACACCGGCCACGTCTTCAAACGTAATCGTTGGCTGGTCGCCGGTGAACATGCGAGCCCGGCTCTTGCCAAAAGAGAGCGCCTGGCTGTTGGTGCCCTGGGCCTGGCGCAGCAAGAAGTAGAACAGGGCCACGAAAAGGATGGCAGGCAATATACCGCTAAGCAGCGTGATCCAATTGGCCCAACCACTGGGCTGCTGGTAATCAATGGTGATCGCCGCCAGTTCCTCCTCACTAACACCCAGATTTCGCAACGTCTCGATGGCGTCCACACCCTCCCCTGTGCGAGATAGCAACGGCTCCTTTCTGTCCTTTAACTCCACTTCCAGAGCAGAATAGTCTCCTGAGACGATGATCTTCTCCACTCGCCCCGCCTTGATCTCAGCAACTAAGTCACTAATGGGCATCTCCTCAACTTTCTTTCCCTGCGAAGAGAAATTGAGCACCAGAAACACCGCAGCCGCCAGGATGATCATGTAAACAAAGATATTTCTAAACCTTCCACCAAACACCTTTTTCCTCCGTCTCGTAATCAGTATTGGCTTTCGCCTTCTTTGCTGTATTATACCAGAGATTGGCTAAATGTGCCAATTGAGAACACCGATGGGCAGGATTCACGGATTCTCCCCAGCCCAAGTCACTTAATCCGTCAATCCTGTCACTTGCCCTGAGCCTTGTCCTGAGCTCCGTCGAAGGGCTGTCGAAGGGATCCATGTTCTACTGAGCAGGAACCACTCGCAATTCTTTCACCAAAACGCTATCCTGCAGCACCGTCGCCTGGCCAGGCTCCACCACGGGCAGGCGCTGCATGGTAGCCTGAAGGTACATGCCCACTTTGAGCCAATAGATGTCGGGGAGGGCGTCGCTGGGGATGGAGAGCTCGTAGGGGTCGTTGACCAATTCGCCCACCCCCCACGCACTGGTGGGACGGGCGCCCTCTCGCGGCTGAACGTCCAACTGGACCAGGGCGGAGCCATCCGCTCGGGCCACGTGCACAAAGACAGTATAGTCATCCTGGATCTGCTGCAGGACACGCCAATACAAAACCAATCGCAACGCCTCCCCTGGCTGCAAGCTATCGTCTTCCAGATCGCAGGCCATGAGGAGGATCTTGTTATCCAGATTGGCGTTCAGCATCAGGCGGGGGCCACTGCTGACGACCAGGGTGACCACTCTCCCCTCGGAGACCACGGAGCCAGCCGGAGGATCCTGGGACAAGATGGTGCCCTCAGCCATCTTGCTCCACACACCCTTCTGAGAGATGGTCAGGCCCATCTCCCTTAAGCCAGGCTCTGCCGTCGTGATGGGCAAGCCCTCTATGTCGGGCACCGTGATGAAATTCGGGCCTTGACTTATGACAACCCCTATGGTCTCTCCCTTCCCGGCCAACTCACCAGCGGGTATCGTCTGGGCGATGATGTTCAGAGCCGGTATGGATGAATCATGCCTCTCCCCCACCACAGCCAACTGCAAACCCGACTCTTCGGCCAGCCGCTGCGCCTCCTCCTGGCTCAGGCCCACCAGGTCCGGCACCTGTACCTGATCAGGCACGGGGGTGGCAACGACCACAGGAACAGCGGTGGGCTGTGGCGCAGCCGCATTGTAGCGTTGATAGACCTTGTTTGCCAACGGTATCAGGCACAGCACAGCCAGGACGGCCACCATCCCCAGGAAAACGGCCAGCCAGTCTCGGCCTCGCTCCTCGGCTTCGTAATGCGCTTCTTTCTTTGGCTCGGGCTGGCGGGGTTGAGGCCTGGCCATCGCCTCGTATTCCCTGGGCTCTTCCTGTCGGGGCTGAGGCCTGACAACTACTGGACGCCGAACAACCGGGGCTTCCTCGCCCAAGCGACGATAGCTATCCAGGATACGCCCCAACTGATCCGCCGTGCGGTAGCGGGCTGAAGGCTCCTTGGCCAATACTTTCTGCACAATCCGCTCCACCTGAAGGGGCACCTCAGGGTTCAGTTGACGCAGGGGAACCGGCTCCTCTCGCAGGTGCTTGAGAGCCACCCCAATGCCGGTCTCGGCTTCAAAAGGCAGTCGGCCTGCCAGCATCTCGTAGGTGAGGACACCGATAGAGTAGACGTCTGAAGCTGGGCTCACAACTTCGCCCGCTGCCTGTTCCGGCGAGAAGTAGTGAGGCGCGCCCCATAAGATCTCCCCCTCAACAACGGAGGCTGGCGAAATAGCGGTCGCTATCCCGAAGTCCGCCACTTTGACTTGGCCATCGGCAGAGACGAAGACATTCTGAGGCTTGATGTCGCCGTGCACAATGCCTGACCGGTGGGCGTGTCCTACAGCATGGCAGATTTGTATGACAATATCCAGGGCCTGTCCGATGGAAAAAGGGATACCCACCTGGATCAACTCTTTGAGAGGGGGTTCCTCCACCAGCTCCATCACCAGATAGTGGCGATCACCATCCTGGCTCGCCTCGTAGGTGGCGACGATGTTGGGATGCACCAAACTGGCTAACGTCTGAGCCTGGCTGTGTAGGCGGGCCAGGAAAGCCTCGTTCTCAACGTAGGTCTGGCGCAGCACCTTGACCACCACCGGCGCCCCTCGCCAGGTATCCTCGCCCCGGAAGACGACGGCCATTCTCCCCGCGCCGATCTCGGTTAGCAGCCGGTAGCGCTTGTTCAGGATGATTTCCTCAACCATTATCGTCCACGTTCTCCGGAAACAGTTGCCAAAGATAAATCCCCTTGGGACATCTACCCTGGGGCATCTTCCCCACCTATGGGAAGACGCCGAATCCGCATCCGCCCCAGATTGAAGACAACGATGCTGCCTTTCCTCAGCGGGGCTTCGAGTTGAGGCAGGTTTGCCAACAGCAACACGACCTGGCTCGCCGGACGGTGCGTGACACGACGCAAGAGGATCACCGAGGGTTTCTTCTCCCGCCGCAGGGCGAGGATAGAGCCAAAATCAGTATCAGCCGAGATCAGGATTCGATCCTCTTGTGCAGCCTGTTCAAAGATGACCTCATCAGAGGCTGCTTGCAGACCGTATTGGCGCACATGCGCCGCATCATGTCCGGCTTGGCGCAGTCCCTCGGCCAGAACTGGAGAAAGCGCATTATCTACCAGGAATCTCATGAGGCCGCAATCAGTGGGAGTGTCCGCTCTTGAAGGGCCTCGGCAGCATATCGCAGGGCTTCCTGAATATCCTCCAACATCAAGTCAGGGTATGCTTCCAGGATCTCTGCCTCTGTCATGCCCTCAGCAATCATGCTTACGACCGTACCCACAGGGATACGCAGACCCCGAATGCATGGCACGCCCCCCATCTGGAGGGGATCAACTGTGATTCTGGTGAATACCATGAAGAACCTCCAGAACATATTATACCAGCTTCTACAATAGACGCAACTTGATTTCCCTCCGGTTTTGTGCCATAATAGGGTGCGCGCAATCTCTGGCACCGAAGGGAAAACGCATGGCCGCCGATCACCAAAGACTGATGGAAATCCTGGGCACTTTTACAGAGGTCCAACAGACCCTCTACACCCACTGGCCCGACCGCTACCCTGGCCATCGGGCGATGGGCTATTTCTGCACCTACATCCCGGAAGAGATCATTCACGCCGCTGGCTTTGCGCCGATGCGCATTCTCTCCGGCCGCGAAACCCCTAGCCGCGCCGACGCTCATTTGCAAAGCTACACCTGCGCTCTCTGTCGCAGCGCGCTGGATCGAGCCCTGCGCGGCGACCTGAGCTTCTTGCAGGGTATGGTCTTTCCCCACACCTGCGACACCCTCCAGGTCCTGGCCGACATCTGGCATAGGAGCTTTCCCGACCTTTACGTGGAAACCGTCATGCAGCCGGTGCACCTCTCCTCCTGCAGCACCCAATCTTACCTCATCGCCGAGCTGCAACGCTTTCGCCACTCCCTGGAACAACTCACCAGCCAGGGAATCAGCGATCAGGCCATCAGCGCGAGCGTAGAGTTGTACAACGAGAAGCGCCGTCTTCTGACCCGCTTGTACGATCTGCGCAACCGGCTCACCGCGCCGGAGCTCTTCGCCGCCACCAGCGCGGGTTTCGTCATGCCTGTGGAGGAATACAACCCGCTTCTTGGCGAACTGGTCGAGTTCCTGACCGAACAGGAGCAAAACGTGCCCCCCTCCCTAGTAGG
>CAZQDO010000387.1:0-2752 GCA_964592085.1 uncultured Anaerolineae bacterium
GATGAAGGTGGACTTGCCGCCCCCCGATGGCCCACAGACGACGACCACCTCACCTCGCCTGACAGTCAGGTTCACCCCCCGCAGCACATGGAAATCGTCGAACCACTTCTCCACGTTTCGGCAGATGATGATGCCCTCACCAGTTTCGAGCTTCTCGTTGGCCATTACGTTTCCCCCAAGCCAGCGACCAGGGAATCAGGGATTGCGCCCTGGTTTCCTGATCACTGATTCCCTGATCCCTGATTACCGTTATCTACCGCTCCCCCACGCCCAGCGCCACTTCCAGCCGACGGCTGGCATAAGACATGGAATAAGTAAAAACCCAAAAAACGGCGGCGATGAAAATGTACACTTCGCTATCCAACAGCAGCCAATCAACGTTGCTGTTGAGGATGGATTTGCCCACAGCGAGCAATTCTACCAGTCCAACGATGATGGCCAGGGTGGTGTCCATGAACAGGGCGATGAACTGCCCCACGATGGCAGGGATCACAGCCCTGAGCGCCTGAGGCAAGATGATCAACAGCATGGTCTGAAAGGCATTGAGCCCCACTGCTTTAGCGGCCTCGTATTGGCCCCTGGGGATGGCCTGCAAGCCGCCCCGCACGTTCTCGGCCATGTATGCGGCGGCAAAAAAGGTCATGGCCATCATGACCCGCAAGACGCGGTCAATGCGGACGTTCTCTGGCAAGAAAAGCGGCAGGATGATGGAGAACATGAACAGGATGGTCACCAGAGGCACGCCCCGTACCAGCTCAATGAACAGCGTGCAAAAGATCTTGACCACCGGCAGCGAGCTTTGCCTTCCCAATGCCAGCAGGACACCGATGGGGAACGAAGCCACGATGCCGACCAGGGCCAGGAGGAAAGTCAGCAGCAGTCCGCCCCACAAGCCCGTTTCCACCGCGGGAAGAATCTCATTGCCCCTGAATCCCCGCAGCAGAACCATGGTCAGGATAAATGAAAGGAGCCAAACAATGACGACCCAACGGCTCTTGACCACCGGCGCCCGTCCTAGCAGATACCCAAGTCCGGTGAGGATCGGATTGGCCAGGAACCAGAGCCGCAGCGTCCAGCCCATCGTTTCCAGGCCGACGGGCAGCAAGGCGATGACGCCCAACGCCACGGCGAGGGAGAGGGCAAAGGTGCGAACAGTGCCCCCCCACAGGCTCCAACTGACGCCCATGAGAAAAGATACCATGAGAAGAATCGCTCCCACCCGCCAGAGTTCCCCGGTCGGATACTGACCAACGGCGAACAGCTTGAGGCTGTTGACAACGGGGTCCCACTTGGCCGAGACGAAAACCCAGGTGAATGCGCTCTTCAGGACAAAAAAGACGAGGGCGGCCGCTGCAAAAGTAAGCAGGGTGTTAGGCCAGGTGCTAAACAGATTCTTTTTGAGCCACTTAATCGGGCCCGGCGCGGAGGGTGGTCGCGTCATCGTATCACTGGCTGTGCTCATCGTCATCGCTCCACCAACTGTATGCGGCGGTTATAGATGTTCATGATGGCCGAAGTGGTCAAACTCATTACCAAATAACTAGCCATGACCAGGACAAAGACAGGCACGGCCCGCCCGGCCTGATTGATAGTCGTCCGTCCCACGAAGAAGAGGTCGGGATAGCCAATGAGGATGGCCAGGCTCGAGTTCTTGGTCAGGTTCAGATATTGGCTGATCAGCGGGGGAATGATCACCCGCAAAGCTTGAGGTAAGACGACCAGACGCAAGACGAGCATGGGGGGCAAGCCCACGGCTCGGGCGGCCTCGAACTGACCCCGGCTCACAGCCAGGATGCCCGCTCGGACGACCTCGGCGATGAACGCCCCGGTGTAGATCACCAGGCCCACCAGCAGGGCGGTAAACTCGGGTGTGAGGTTCAAGCCGCCTGAGAAGTTGAACTTGCCCAGCACCGGCACCGTTTTGATCAGCGGGCTCGCCCCGGCCAGGAACCAGCCCATCACCGGCAGCGCGATCAGGACGATGAGGGCGGTGGCGATAGGGTACGTCGTCCGCCCAGTCCGTATCTGATAACTGGACAGCACTCGATACAGGACAACTGCCAGCACCAGTCCGGCGATCACAAAGATCATCCAGAAGCCAAAGGTGGCGGTGGGGCTGGTCCACACCATGTACAGGCCCCGCTGACTGAAAAAGATGGGGCCAGGCAACTCGAAGCTTTCCTGCACCGACGGGAGCTGCTGGAAGACGGCGAAATACCAAAAGAAGAGCTGTACCGCCAGGGGGACGTTGCGAATGATCTCAATGTAGACGCTGGCGATCTTGCTGACCAGCCAGTTGGTGGAGAGGCGAGCCAGGGCAGTGATGGTGCCCAACAAGGTGGCCAGGACGATGCCGGCCACTGATACTTTGAGGGTATGCAGGATGCCGATCAGGAAGGCGTATCCAAACGGGCGAGCGGCATCGTAAGGGAGGACGGATTCGGGCAGAGGAAAGCCGGAGGCGGTATCTATGAAACCGTAGGTCAGGCTCAGCCCCCGCGCTTCAGCGGCATGGAGCACGTTGCTGACAAAGAATATCAGAAAGGCGATGACCAGAACGGCCGATGCGATCTGGGCGGCCCACTGCAAAACTACTACGTCTCGCCAGATAGGAACGCCCCGGCGGTAGAAAATGCGAGTTAAGGCTGATTGGCTCACGATAGCATTTTACCAGGGAGGTGGGGCCCCCCCCGCCCCGGGGGGCCCCCACCCAAAAAAAGGAAAAAAAGACGAAGGGGCATTAAAACACGCC
>CAZQDO010000387.1:2762-5857 GCA_964592085.1 uncultured Anaerolineae bacterium
TTCTTTTTGTATATCTATATTTTTTTCGGGGGGGGGGGCCGCCGGGGGGGGGGGCGCCCCACCTCTCCATCTATGTCGAAATCTCTCGGAAGGTCATTGAAACCGCTCCAAGCCCCCATCCCTTCGACAGGCTCAGGACAGGCCCCGGGGGCGTCGACGGCGAAGTCGTAGGCCAAACGGGGTTTGGAACGCAAGAGTCGCCCCGGGGACGGGGCTTCGAGCACTTTCCGAGAAAGACAGCTCAAAAGATACTTTAGCGGAGCGGCGGCGCGTAGATCAGGCCACCATCGCTCCAGAGCTTGTTGGGGCCGCGAGGCAGCGTGAAGGCGATGCCGTTGGGCCCCATGTAGCGATCATAGATCTCGCCATAGTTGCCCACGGCGCGGATCACGTTGGCCGCGAAGTCGAGGCCCAGGCCCAGGTCTTCCTGACCAAAGCTGCCCTCCACACCCAGCAGGCGGCGGGTGGGGATGTTGTCGCTGTTCATCATCTGGTCCACGTTCTGCGAGGTGATGCCCAGCTCCTCGGCGTTGATCAGGGCGTACATGACCGTCTTGACTACATCGAACCACTTGTCGTCGCCTGAGGGCACCGCTGGCGTCAGCGGTTCCTTGGACATAGTCACGTCCATGATGTAGTGATCATCGGGGTTGGCGAATCCCATTCGCACGGCTGCTAACTGCGACTTGTCGCTGGTGGCAGCATCGCAACGCCCGTCCTCGTAGGCGCTGTAAACCGACGCGGTGTCCTCGAAGGTCACTGCTGTAAAATCCAGCCCTCGCTGGCGGAAGTTGTCGGACAGGTTCTTCTCCGTAGTTGTGCCGGTGGTGACGCACACGGTGGCGCCGTCCAGGTCTTCCAGCTCGGTGAAGCCGGTGTCCTTGCGGACCATCATGCCCTGGCCGTCGTAGAACATGACGGTGGTGAAGTTGCCCCACTGGGAGTCACGGCTGGAGGTCCAGGTGCAGTTGCGGGACAGCATATCAATCTCGCCAGTCTGCAGGGCGGGGCCTCGCTCGGCGGCCGTCAGAAAGACAAATTCCACTGCCTCAGGGTCGTTAAACATGGCGACGGCCACGGCTCGGCAGAGGTCAATGTCCATACCGATGTTCCTGCCGTTCTCATCCAAGTAGCCAAAGCCAAGCAAGTCGGTGCGGCTGCCGCAGATGACTTTGCCGCGCGCTTTGACAGCGTCAAAGAGGCCACCAGTTACGGCCGGGGCTTCAGGACATTCGGGGCACTCAGGACACTCAGGACATTCGACCTCGGGGCACTCAGGGCACTCCTGGGCTGTAGTGCAAGCGGTCATGACCAACACGAGCACCAACAGCAGAGCCCACAATTTCTTGCCAAACATTTGAATCTCCTCCTTTGTTATGTTGTGGAAATTCTGTCCGGAAATCGCGATTTCCCGGACTGCGAGGAAATAAGATAGGGGGGACATCCCTGTATGGCGGGAGCTTTCGTGTCCGTCATCACCTCCTTCGCGAAGAACGCAGATTGGCAGGGTTGGCGGCTTGGGATTCCCGAACGGCTCGACTGACCCTCGG
The DNA here is from genome assembly GCA_964592085.1 of uncultured Anaerolineae bacterium. GTDB lineage: Bacteria > Chloroflexota > Anaerolineae > VGOG01 > VGOG01 > CAZQDO01. Next base: position 4,313 of record CAZQDO010000387.1, read on the forward strand.
CCTGAGCACTTTGACTGTGCTCAGTGTAAACTCGACCCAAAAGCCCGTCGTAATCTTGTTCGGGGATTAGGTTGGGGGGAAAGAAGTTAGCAACGCCTTTGATGGCTAGTCTCAGTAGATGGAAATTACTAGCAGCGGCGGCTCCCACGCCGCCGATTCACGGGCATGGGAGCCCGCTCTGCTTCAAAACTTCTATCTACTGAGTTTCACTCTTATGGAGGGAAGAATCACGTCAGGCTGACGACAGTCTGCTGACTCTAGGACATTCTTGCAGATATTATATCGTATGAGGCGAGATTTGTCAACAGCGCGCACTCATGTGCTGCCGTTCCTACCCATTCAAAATCGTAGCCGATGTCTCCGCGCCGTTGAGCTTGTTCCCTCAAGCGACGAGCATAGGCCGCACTATCTTGAATGTCATCGCGGTCTTTCCACATGCCAATCAGCCCCGACTGCCGCAACTGACGCACGGTCAGGTGCGAACGTGGCGTGGTTTTCAGAGGTTGAGGCAACACGATGATTTCAACAACCTGGCCCTTCTTGTAAGGTATCCCTCTGACTAAGACCTCACCATCTTTGGCAACAACTTGTTGAACTCGAACTGCTTCCATAGATTCACCTCCTACGTTTTACTCAATCGCTCCGCTGATGGTTCGACAGGCATGTCCTGAGCCCCGCTCCATGGCCACCTGCCTGGGGCATCGCCGCTTTCGGCTAGCAGTTTATCCCCCGCGCTTTGATACGTTTCTGGGCAAGCGGTCACGAGTTTGCTGGCTTGTAGACGACAGCCCAAGCCAAGTCAGACAAGCTCGATATGCAATCGCCTATCCAGCGCAAGGGCAGCACGCTCAAGCGTTTGCAGTGTAACTGACCCATCGGATGAATCAAGAAGTCTATCCAACGTGGCGCGGCTGCTGTTCATCCGCTTTGCCATTGCAGTCTTGGAAAGATTTCGTTCCTTCATCAACACGAGGATTTGAAAAGCTATCACCCGCTTGAGCGCCACAGCTTCCGCTTCGGCCAAAAGCCCTTCTTCTGCCAAGAAATCGTCAAAATCGCTACCCAGGTGTTCCTCTCTCATGAGTACCCCCGTAGTTTTGCCGCTCTCCTCCTGGCCAATGCCAGATCTTGCTTGGGGAGCTTTTGCGCCTTCTTGATAAAGCCATGCAAAAGCACCATCACCCCATTCTCAACAGTGAAAATGGTTCGTGCAATTCGGTTGTGTAGCCTGGAGCGAACTTCCCACAAGTCGCTTTCCAGTTTGCGAACCAGTGGCATACCAAGAGGCCATCCGAACTGCACAGTCTTGATGTCTTCGCCAATGGTTTTTCGGTCTTCGCGAGAAAACGACTTGAGCCATTCTCGAACAGGTTCTTTGCCTGCCTCCGTCTTGTAGAAAACAACCCGAAGCCGAATCTCGTCATCCATGTTGCTCGATATTATACACTAGAACCCCTTCCAGGTCAACCACCAGTACGATGCCCGGCCCGAAAATCGGGATAGGGGGACGGCCTAACCGCCCCCCTCCCACACCACCGGACATGC
>CAZQDO010000388.1:0-5854 GCA_964592085.1 uncultured Anaerolineae bacterium
GTCGTACTTGGTGGGCGGTTGGGCACCCGCCGCCCGCAGGAAGGTCTCCAGGCCGATGTTCTGGTCTGCCAGCCGGCGACACCCTGCCGCTGTTTGCGCCAGCGCCGTTTCCCCGACGAAGTGCAGGAAGGCCTCGATGCGTCCGCTGTAGAGGTGCCGCACTCCGGCCTCCCAGTCGGCGTCGCAGAAGTCGCGTAGCTCCTCTACGCTGCTGACTTGGCTGGCAGGATCAGCCGGGTCCAGGGGGAAAGGAACGTCCACCTCGACGACGACGCGGCTCGCTGGCTTGCCCCACGATGATTCCACGATCACGTTTCCCGTGTGCCGACCCCGTGTGGTGATCTGGGTTGTGTCCACGTTGAAGGCAACCACGATGCTGCGGCCCTTACCCAGGGCCACGCTCTGGCTGGCCGGGTCAACCACGATCCAGGGCTGTGGGCTGGTCACTGTAGCGTGCAGGGTGCCCCCGCCCGCATTGCCGACGGTGACCTGACCCCGGGCTCTGGTGCCATAGGCCAGTTTCCCCAGATCCACCTCCGCCGGGTCAATCGCGGGATTTGGCTCCTCCACCACCTTCAGCCTTACGGCCACCGCTTGCTGGCCACGGTTGGAGAGCACCGTCGCCGTGCCCCCGTAGTCCACGGGCATCTCCGTGCCGGAGAGGGAAGCAGTATTGACCTCGACATCAATCTTCTGCTGTGTCCCGGCCAGGCAGCTGAAGCTGGTGGGATGGACCGAAAGCCAGGCGGAGGGCTTCACGTCCAGGTTGCCATGCAGATACCCCCGCCCGCTGTTGGAGATGGCCAGTGGCAGGACCCTGGTATCTCCCCTGCGCAAGGTGCCGAAGTCCAGGATGGCCTTGTCTACCGTGAGGATGGGCAGGGAGCGGGTGGGGTCTGCTGTCTCCAGGAACTCCTCCAACGCCGCCGAGGGGTCGCTGTGTCTGGAACGGATAGCCTGAGCCTGCGCCGCCAGCTTGTCCGCGCCCAGGGAGCGCAGCCAGGGCTCAAACTGGCCCCGCCAGAAGGCTTCCTTGCCCTCGTCCCAGTAGCGGTCGCATCCGCCAGCCAGCTCCTTGACGTTATGAGCCTGATAGCCGGAGCGCTTGAAGGTAAACGGCTTGGGGGGCACTATCGGCTTGCCGCAGGCCTGGCAGAAGGTGGCCCCGGCGCGCACTCCGGCCCCGCAGTCAGGGTAGGGGCAAAGTACAGTAGGGACTGTGGGGGCTTTGGCCTTCAAAGCCAGCCACATCTGCCCTGCCGTCTTGTACCGCTGAGCAGGGGCGATGCTCATGGCTTGCATGATGACCTGTTCGGTGAGCGAAGAGATGTTGGGATTCAGGTAGCGGGGTGGTTTCAGCGTCGCTCCGGAGTGAGCGATGTCTATGGATTCCGGCGGTACCTGGCCGGTCAGCAGGTTGTACACAGTAGCGCCCAAAGCATAGACATCGGAGTACCTGTCTGTGCCCGTACCGTACTGCTCCGGCGGCGAAAACCCCGGCGAGTAACCCCGTGCCGCCGGCCGCGTTTTCTCTGTCTTTCCTCCGATCTTGGCAATGCCGAAGTCTACCAACTTGACCGTCTTGCCATCGGGAAGCAGGCGGATGTTGGCTGGCTTGATGTCGCGATGGATGATGGGGCGGGACTGATACGCGTGCAGGTATTCCACCGCGTCGAAGATAGGCTCCATCCAGGCCAGCACCTTGTCCTCGGGCAGCGGCCCCGACCGGTCGAGGATATCGCTGAGGTCTTCCCCTTCCACGTATTCCATGACCATGTACATCCTGCCCGAGGGTTCGATGAAGCTGTCCGTGACGCGCACCAGGTGGGGATGGTCCAGATTCTTCAGAATGCGGGCCTCTACCTCGAACTGGGCCTGGGCACCAGGCGAGGTGTCAAAACTCTCCTTGATAGCGCAGAGCTTCTGGATAATCAAGTCGGTAGCCAGGTACACATAGCCAAAGCCACCGATGCCTAGCAGTCGTTCGATGCGGTAAGTGTTGCCCTTGAGGGTGGTGCCGGGTGGTAAAACGGGAATTTGTGCCATCATTCATTTCCTCTCTCGCGCGAGTTCAGGCAGATCAAGGCAATTGCAGCTTTGACTTGTTGAGGCATTTTCTTTCCCTCCACTCGCCCCTTTCGTGATTGGGCTTGGAACACGACGTTTCCAGGACTCAAACAATTCTGTGCCTGACTGCCTCTTGACAAAAAGCAGGGTCAAGGGTACAATGTTTATAGAGCACGAGATATTCTTCTAATAGAAGGTAGGTAACTAATGTACACAATTCAGCTTGAACTCCGAGACGAATTGGCCGAGAAGTTGGCCCCATATCACGACAGATTGATGGAATTGCTGGAGCTTGGCCTCCAGGAATGGCTGGAGCGCGAGCAGCAGGAGCACATAGCTCCACGGGAACGTCTTCTCCAGGTTTTGGCTGCATCGGATAGGATGAAAATGCCCAGGCCATACACTGGCGAGGAACCGTACGTTCGCCACACCCCTGTCCCCATCACCGGGAAACCTGTCAGCGAACTCCTCATTGAGCAGCGGGGGCCTCTATGACAAACCAGCCACCTGGTAAGGTTTTGTATCTTGACGCCAGCGCACTGGTGAAACGCTACGTAGCTGAGACGGGCAGTTCGTGGGTCATTGGCTTGTGTCATCCACCTGTAGGCAACATGATTGCCACAGCGCGGATCTCCAAGGCTGAAGCAGCGGCGGCCTTTGCCAGAAAGCACAGGGGTGGTGACCTGTCCCAGGCAGACTACACAGGAGTACTTCGAGACCTTGCTCATGACTTCGCACACCAATACCTGCTTGTGGAGATTGACCAGGCCCTCATAGATCTGGCTGTGGACCTCACCAAGCGTCAGAAGCTACGCGGCTACGATGCCGTGCAACTGGCTGCTGCCCTAACCCTGAACAGCGTGCTGACTCAGGCGCAATTTCCTCCCCTCACATTTGTCGCGGCAGACGACGATCTCCTCAAGTCTGCCCAGGATGAGGGCTTAACCCCGGACAACCCGAATTGGCATCCATAGATGCTGCGACATAAGAGCCACTCTTATCTGTAGTGGTGCAACCATCTTTGCCTCGGAGCCATTTCAAACACCTGTTCCAAATCTGTCTTAGCTTCCTTCCATGTACTACGGCAACCGTGCTCCACATCGCCCACAGAAACGACTGGTTGGTCAAGCCGCTGGTGTTCCGCTTAATCATTGCTTCAAAGCCGACAACTCTTCCTGGGACCGACTGGCATACAATTGCTGGGACCGACTGGCATACAATTGCTGGAATCGCCATGGCCCTGCATGCTCTATCGCTAACCGAAAATGCTCGGCTGCCTGAGATACTTGGCCCTTGTCCCGGTAACATAGCCCGATCACATAGAGGGCCGGCACCATTTCGGCGTCAAGTTCCACGGCACGATGGGCTGCTGTCAACGCGGCCTCCACATCTCCCTGATCATAATATACCAAAGCCAGCGTCGTGTATTCGGAGGCAGAATCCGGGTCGAGGGCGAGGGCCGCGTTCGCTTCGCTCAGTGCCCCCTCCAGGTCTCCAAGCTGGTACAGCGTGAAGCCCAGGTCAGAATGGCTTTTCCAGTCGTCTGGAGCCAGTTCCAGAGCCTGCCGGAAGGCCGATTCCGCCGCAGCCAGGTCGTTCTGTTGCAAGTGGACACGTCCAAACGCCCAGTAGACCTCTACTGACTCGTCACCCAGCTCATTCGCTCTGTTCAAAGCATCCAGTGCCTCATCAAGTTCCAGTTGGCATAGGTGAGCAAATCCCAGGAAGGTGTATCCTGTTGCGAGTTCTGGCTCAGCCGTTGTCGCACCCCGAAAGTGGACAACAGCCGCAGCACAATCCTCTTTTGCCAGGCTCATCATGCCCAGTCCTAGATGAGCCTCAACTCGACTGGCATCTCTCAGACGAGCCTCTTGAAAAGCCTGTTCAGCCTCTTCCAGCTGTTCCATCTCCATCAGCGACAGCCCTTGCTTTACCAGCACACCGTACTCGTCAGGACCCACGGCCCTTACCACCAGTCCAACCAACAGGCCGAACGAGACCAGGCCGATTACCACAGCCAAACTGCCCCAAAGAGCGATCTTTTTGAACCGGCCCCGCCCTTTGGTTGTGCCTGTGGGGGCAGTAGCCAGATCGCCAGACGGCGTCCTGGGTGCGATATCGGGCAAGTACCGCAACAAAGTGGTGTACGAAACCTCTGGTTCCTCTCTTCCACCCAGGGACGCCAACCGCTCCTGCACCTCGGCCCGTGCCTGCTCATCATCGGCTGCCGCTTTCCATGCGCCTTGCCAGGCGGCGATGGCGGCGTGTCTAAGCCCCTTGTCTTGGTAGATCACTCCCAGATTGTGCCAGGCCCCATACAGATCGGGCTTGAGTTCCAGCACCTTCCGGAAGGCCGTTACAGCCTCTGCTTGCTTTCCCCCTCGCACTGCTTGCACTCCCGCTTCAAGCTGCACTAGAACCTGCTCTACGGCAAGCTGTTCATCCGGTGGTCGGCGCCGCGTGATCAGTCCCCAGAGATTGCGCAGGGCCTGGAAGCCGTCCAAGGGCGGGATAGGCAAGAGATTGAACAGAGCCAGGCTCACGTTTGCGTTTAAGATATAGCTGGTCAGGACAGCCAGGACGACACGCCAGCCCCATGGGTCTCCTTCCTCGAAGAAGAGAACGTCCCACACCTGGGTGTAGTCTGCTCCCACCATCCCGGCGACGATGCTGGCAACCATTGACACCGCCATCATGCCAACCAACACGAGACCCGCCAGTAGCGCGTTGGCCGCTACGCCGGCGATAGAGACCAGGAAGCTGTCCCAATGGCGGCGTTTGAAGGCGCCAGGGCGGATGCGGACCGGCCTGGCCCAGCCGATACCCAGGAAGACGAAGGCTAACAGGCCAAGCCAATGCACGTGCCTGATCGGATTCAGAGTGAGGCGGCTGCGGTTCTCTGCACTGCGATCACCCAGCCAATAGGCCATCAGTGCATGAGCCAGTTCATGGATCGTGAAACCGAGGATAATCCCTGGCAGCCACAAAATGTCGACCAGTGTAGGTATGCGTGGATTGAGGAAAAAAGGACTCATTCGCTATCTCCTTTCTCGCCAGGTGCTCCCGTTCACCGCAGTCATCCGAGGAGTCACCTGACATCGTGTCATAAATGGATCAGCAACTCGCTGGCGTTGAATAGTTCGTCCATAGCCAACAACCGCAATTCTTCAACTTGCTCAGGAGCAGGAAGAGGTGTAGCCCATTCCCCACTGATGGTGTTACCCTGTTGGAGTTCCAGGGCCTTGAGTCGAGGCTGCCCCAGTCGGCGGTAGGCCAGCCGGACGTAGGCTACGCCAGTGGGATCGTCTGCCTGCACGAGCAGTTGCTGGCGCTCGCTGTCGTAGCGCCAGGACAGGCGCGGCGGCTGAAAGTCGTGGGCCTCCACCTGGCCCTGCCAGGAATAAACCCCTGTCTCAGGGATGATGACCCGTTCCTGGGTGCAGAACTCCTGCAACACGCTTGCGCCAGAGATGGTCAACTTGATTTCGGCTGGATTTGCAGGGCCGAGGCCATAAGGCCCCTGACTGGCCGGATTGACGACCGACCGGAGGCGACGTTGGTCGAAACCAGCCACACGGGCCGTCACCGCGTCCACGGTGACCGGATCGAAGCCGATCACCACCGTGCCCAGGGGGCGGGGGTGAGGTTCGTACTGGCTGGCTTCTCCAGCCGCGATGCCGTCCACAATGGATAGGTATCGTCGCTGGCGCTCTGGGTGCAGCACGCCCATCTGGTCTGCATAGAGCAGGATGCGGTTCAGGTCGGCCATGGAGCGCCAGATGGTGTC
>CAZQDO010000389.1:0-5852 GCA_964592085.1 uncultured Anaerolineae bacterium
GCCCACGGTAGCTCCGCCTCCCACTGCCACTGGGATTCCGCCGGCTCCCGCACCCTCGCCCTCGCCTAGTCCCACGGAGGTGCCCACCGCAAGCCCTACCTCGCCACCGACCCTGGTTGCCATGGCGGCTACTCCCACACCAACCCGGCCAGAAGAGGAACCAGCGGTGGGACAGCAGAGGTCCGGGGACTCGGAGCACTCCACGGCCGAGCCACCACCCCCGGCGACACCAGAGGAATCCGTCGGCCTGCAAAGGATCCTGCTCCTGTTTGCGGTCGGTGCGGGTACTGTTGGCTTTGGGGCCCTCGGCTTCGTGATCATGCTGGCGCTGCTGGTAGTCATCTATTTTCGAGTGCGGACCCATTTCTAGTGAAAGCACACACTGAGCATTCGCCGATGTACCATACCGTGACCTGGATGCTCTGGCTGGCTGCCGCTCTGCTGCCGGCGATGATCTCTCGCAACCCTTTGTATCTCACCCTGCTGCTGCTGGCGGTGGCCGTCGCCTACAACACGATAGGCCGCCTGTCTCCGATGGCCAGCAGTTGGGGCGTCTTTCTCAAGGCTGGCTTGGCTCTCGGCGTGCTCAGCGTGGTCTTCAACACTCTCACGTCGCACTATGGGGATACAGTGCTGTTTACTCTTCCCCGCTTATCACTGCGTGTCGGGCGGGTTCCACTTCTGCAGCTCGGTGGCGCTACCACCCTCGAGGCCCTGACCTACGGGCTCACAAGTGCCCTCAGCCTCGTAGCCATACTGCTCGTGTTTGCGACCTTCAATGTGTTGGTCGATCATCACAAGGTACTGCGACTGACGCCAGCCTTTCTGTACCAGACGGGTATGATCGCCTCCATCGCCATCGCCTTCGTGCCACAGATGGTGTCCTCGCTCCAGGACATCCGAGAGGCTCAGGCCCTTCGGGGGCACCGCTTCCGTGGCCTGCGCGACCTGCTGCCCCTTTTCGTGCCCCTTCTTACCACCGGACTGGAGCGATCCATTCAGCTTGCCGAGTCCATGGAGGCTCGCGGCTTTGGCGGCGGGCCCAGCGGCCGGACCCAACGGCGGGCAGGGCTGCACAGGGTGCTCATCGCCACCGCACTATTCGGTCTGCTGGTAGCTGCTTTCTACATCGGCTACTTTGCCAGCACTCGCTGGGTCGGCGCGTTGATCGGCTTGGGCAGCATGACCCTTCTCCTCGTCAACGTGCTGGTCATAGGGCGAGGCGTCAAACGCAGCAGGTATCGACGGGAATTGTGGCGACCGCGTGATACGGTCGTCGCCGCTGCCAGCATCGCCTCGGTCTTCGTCGTCTCCGCCTTCTGGGTTTTCCACGTGGAGGCGCTGGTCTTCTACCCGTACCCGAAGGTCACTCTTCCCGACTTCAATCCCCTGATCGGGCTGGCCATGCTGAGTGCCGTCGCGCCGGTGCTGGCGGCCCCACAACTGAGGGCACCTGCTCATGATTGAGCTGCGTCAGGTTACCTATTCATACCCGGACACTGAAACCCCAGTCCTGGAGAACCTTTCGCTCACGGTGGAAGAAGGTGAGTTCCTTCTGCTCATAGGGAACTCCGGCGCCGGCAAATCAACCTTGCTGCGGTGTCTCAACGGGTTGGTGCCCCATTTCCATGGCGGCACCCTCAGCGGTACGGTCCGCGTGGCTGGTCGCGACCCCGTGGCCCTGGGGCCGCGCGGGATGAGCGAGGTCGTGGGTTTCGTGCTTCAGGACCCTGAGAGCCAATTCCTGGTGGACTCCGTAGAAGACGAACTGGCCTTCGCCATGGAAAACCACAATCTCGCCCCGGCTGTGATGCGCAAGCGCGTCGAGGAAGTCCTGGATCAGATCAACATCGCCCACCTTCGTCACCGCAAGATCAATACGCTGTCTGGCGGCGAAAAGCAGCGAGTCGCCATCGGGGCGGTGCTGACGCTGCAGCCCCAGGTCCTTGTCCTGGACGAGCCGACCTCGCAACTGGATCCGCAGGCCGCCGAGGAAGTCCTCACCACTGTCCAGAAGCTCAACGCAGACCTCGGCTTGACCGTCATCCTCTCGGAGCATCGTCTGGAGCGTGTGGTGCAGTATGCAGACCGCCTGGTCTATCTCCCCGGCGACGGCGGAAGTCCGGCCATCGGGTCGCCTCAAGAGGTACTGCCGCAAGTAGACCTGGAACCGCCACTGGCCCGGTTGGCCAAGAGCCTCGGCTGGACCCCGCTGCCTCTCACTATCAAGGAAGGTCGCCGCTTCGCCAGAGAACTGAACCTGCCTTCAGCCGCGGAGCGGCGCCCCCCGGGCCCCGTCGATAGGATCCGGAACGGTCACGGGGAGATGATGCGCATGACCAACGTATGGTTCTCCTACGGAGGTCATGAAGCGCTGAGGGGGATAGACCTGTCGGTGGCAGGAGGAGAGTTCGTAGCTCTGATGGGGCGCAATGGATCGGGCAAGACCACTCTGCTGAAGCACATCGTCGGCTTGCTGCATCCGGAGCGCGGGAAAGTAGAACTGTTCGGTGAGGACATCCGGGACAGGAGCGTGGAGGACATTGCGCGCAGGGTGGGCTACGTGCCGCAGAACCCCGGATCGTTGCTCTTCGCCGACACGCTGCGAGAGGAACTCGATTTCACCCAGCGCAGCCATCAGCTCGACACAGGTGGGTATGAAGGCTTGCTGGCGAGCCTACACCTATCCCACCTCGCTGACGCCTATCCCAGAGATCTGAGCGGTGGTGAGCGTCAGCGCGCCGCCATGGCCGCCATCCTCGTCAGCGATCCCGATATCATCCTGCTCGACGAGCCCACCAGGGGGCTCGACTACCATCAGAAACGCGCCCTCGCCAGCTTCTTGAGCACGAAGCAGCGCCAAGGCAAGGCGATAGTGATGTGCACTCACGACGTCGAACTGGTGGCCCAGTGTGCCGAGAGGGTGGTGATTCTGGCCGAGGGTCAGGTGGTGGTGGACGGCCCAGCCAGGCGAGTGATGAGCGACTCCATGGTGTTCTCGTCGCAGATAGCCAAGCTGTTTGGAGATGACCGCTTTGTTACGGTGGAGGATGTGCTGGCGGTGACAGAATCGTGAAGGCGTGGCTGCCTCTCATCGCTGGACGCGGACTCAGCGCCCTGATCCTCGCCTTGGCCACGTTGTTGGGTGGGGTCGCCTTCCTTTATCCGTTCTTCTTCCCACAGCGCGACGCGTCGGCTCACGGGTTTATGGCCCACTCCGCAGACGCGCCGGTGACTTTCCTGATCCTGCTTTTTCTTTGCCTGGTAGTCGTCATCGCCAATCTCGAGACTCGCCAGATGGACTCCAAAGTCGTGGCTGTCCTGGGGATTCTGGTGGCCATCAACGCCGCTCTGCGTCTGATCCCAGGCCCAGCGGGATTCACCGCCATGCTCTTTCTTCCCATCCTCTGCGGCTACACCTACGGCGCTGATTTTGGATTCCTGCTGGGCGCCCTTTCCTTCCTGGTCTCCGCCATCATCACCGGGGGCCTGGGACCCTGGCTCCCTTATCAAATGTTCTCCACGGGGTGGATGGGTATGGCGTCTGCCTGGCTGCCCAAGCTCCGGCGCCTGGGGCGGTGGGAAGTTGTGCCCCTGGCCTTGTGGGGAGCGCTGCTCGGTCTGGCCTTCGGTGCCATCATGAACCTCTGGTTCTGGCCCTACATCGGCGACATGGGGCAAGGAGACATGTACTGGCAGCCGGGCACGGGCGCCTGGCAGACACTGGGGAGGTATGCAGCCTTCTACCTGACCACTTCCTTGTGGTGGGATGTGGCCCGAGCGGCCGGGAACCTGTTGTTGATCCTTCTCTTCGGGGCCCCGGTGCTGCGACTGCTGAGGCGTTTCCAGCAACGCTTCCAGTTTGTCGCCGTTTGAGGGGCTGCCCCCTCAGCGCACGCCCATCGCATCCCGCCAGCAAACCCCTCGCGCAACGCTCAGGACAAGCGCTCGGGGATCTCCTGATTTGAGGCCCTGGAGTACGCTACGGTGGCACAGCCGGGCACCTGTCCTCGCACCCATCCGCCGCTCAGCAATGCGGTGGAAGCGAAGGTCCCAGTCTATACTCCCAGGAATACCTGGCCCCGAAATGCCAGCCGGAGCGGCCCCAAGCCTAGAAGTCAATCCCGCTTCGTGCGGCGACACCGGCACGGGCGGGATGCTTCACCTCGGCAAAGTCGGTGACGATGTCAGCGAGTTCCATGATTGCGTTTGGCGCGGACCGGCCGGTGAACACTATGGTGGCAGATGGCGGCTTCGCTTCGATCAATCCCGTGACGACTGACTGCTCCACCAGGCCCTGATCCAACAGAGGATTGATGTCGTCGAGCACCAAGAGGTCGCATTCCCCTCCCGAGAGCATCTGCTCGGCCCGATCCAATGCGGCCTCTACCGTCGGTACGGTCTCGTCGAATTGGTCAAGGTAGGACGGCTCCGTGGCCTGCGATGCGATGCCGATCATTCTCAAGCCGCCGCCCAGTACTCTCGCGGAGAGCACATCGCCCAGTCGGGGCCACATCGGACCCGTGAAGTGGAGGAAGGCCGCCTTACGGCCGTGACCCAGAGCTCGACAGGCGAGGCCGAGAGCCGCGGTGGTCTTGCCCTTCCCGCTCCCGGTGAAAACGATCACTTGTGCCACTGTGTCCCTGTGCACGCTCTCGCACCTCCTCTCCATAACCTACCCTACGTTCTGATCGGACTAGCCGCCTGTGCCATGCTTGTGGGTCTCCTCTACCAGGGCGACCATGTTCTCTCTGGGAACATCGGGCCAAATGTCACAACCAGGCCATACGGCGTTGACGCCGCTGTCGAGGATGTCCTTCAAGGCCTCCTCGATGTCCGCAGGGCTGCCCGCCACCAAGACGTTGTACGGATCCAGGTTCCCCAGGAGTATGACATCGTCCCCAATCTTGCTCCTGGTTTCCCTGAGGTTGTTCTTCTGGTCCACGCTAAGGGCATCCGCCCCGCAATCGGCCATCTTGTCCACGATCAGGTTAGTGTCGCCGCAAATGTGCAGGATCTTGGGTGAGTCGAGGGCTGCGAAGATCCTTTGCAGGTGCGGCTGGATCAATGAGCCGAACATCCTCGGGCTAAGGATGTCGCCACCGCCACCCATCTCGCGCACGGTCATATAGTCCGCCCCCGCCTGGCGGTAGAGAGCAGCCAGATCGATGAGGAAACCCTCCAACGCGTCCAGAGCCTTGTGGACGGCATCAGGCTTCTTGAAGCTCTTCTTGAAGAGATCATCCAGCTCGAAAAGCTGCCCGGCCAAGGTGTACGGCCCTAGCACCCAGGCACCGACGGCGACCTCGTCACCTACGGTCTCCTTCAGCTCCTCGATAGCTTGGACCACGACAGGGATTCTGCCCTTCTCCAAAGGCTTGTCCGGTAGCTGACGGTCCCACTCGTCCACCTTGTTCGCCACCTTATCGGAGACGGTGGGATAGAGGATCTCTTCGGAATCCGCGTAGTAGTTGATCCCACAGCCGAGGGCCTCTGCCTCTACACCCATATCGAAGGGCACCACTACCGATTCCAGACCAAACAGCTTGTAGGTAGAGGCCGCAGCCGATGCCATCTTGTGGCCATCCAGATGTATCTCGGGGAACTTCCATCCCTTGTCTTTCAGGCCGTGGATGGTGAGATTGCCCATGCCGCTGAAAACGGGCACGGGGTCCAGCTTCTCTCCTCGGAGTGTGGCCAGAACACGTTCACGATGATTCAGGTTGTCTCCTGCCATTGAGATGCCTCCCTATTGTCCCACTAGCTGCTCTACCATGTCGGAGAAGAGCAGATTGAGGGGATGGCTCTTGCTCTGAGGTAGCTTGCCCGTATCCTGGTAAACCAGGGTTGCC
>CAZQDO010000390.1:0-5828 GCA_964592085.1 uncultured Anaerolineae bacterium
CATCTTCGTCTTGGCGATGGTGGTGCCGATGGCACTCCTGAGTGGGCTGTTCGAAACGTACCTGTCCAGCACGTGGACGCTGACCTACCGGGAGCTGCGCGCCAAAGAAGCACTGACGGCGTAATGGAGATAACCTCAACAGGAGACGGAAATGCCCAAAAAAGCCGCTGTAGATGGCTACATCTGGTTCGCGCTGGGGCTTCTTTGCTCCAGCATCGTTTCCCTGCTGGATCATTTCGCCGGCGTTGGACGACTGGCCAACTTCGCCCGGGGGGTCTTCGATGGGCTGTCCGTCGTCGCTTTTGGCGCGGCGATTTTCGTCCTGGTGTCCCAGCGAGCCCGAAAGAATGAACACGAGTGACGCCTGTCTGGTGTCGCTTTGACAGCGAAGTGCACTTTCTGGTATCAGTAGATGGAAAATTATAGCAGAGGCAGCTCCCACGCCTGTCCTGAGCTTGTCGAAGGGCCGCCGATTCGCGGGCGTGGGAGCCTGCGCTGCTTCAGAATTTCCATCTACCGAGATGAAAAGGAGTATCTACATGCACACTGTAGAGGTTTCCCACGTCGCCAAATCGTTTGGCAGTACCCAGGCTGTGGTTGACGTATCTTTCGACATCGAGCGCGGCGAAATCTTCGGACTGCTTGGCCCCAATGGTGCGGGCAAGACCACCACCATTCGCCTGATGCTGGACATCTTCAAGCCGGAGCGCGGCACGGTGTCCATCTTGAACGGGCCGATGACCGAAGAGAAGAAAGAGCGCATCGGCTACATGCCCGAAGAGCGCGGCCTCTACCAGGACGCGCCGCTGGAGCGATGTCTGCTCTACCTGGCTTCGCTGAAAGGTGTTCCCTCCGCCGAAGCTCGCCAACGCCTGGGCACGCTGCTGGAGCGCTTCGACCTGGCTGCCCACAAAGGCAAAAAGGTCAAGGAGCTCAGCAAGGGCATGCAGCAAAAAGCCCAGATCATCAACACCATCATCCACCGCCCAGAGCTGGTCATCGTTGACGAACCCTTTGCCGCCCTCGATCCCCTCAACACCCAACTGGTCAAGGACATGATGCGGGAACTACGCCAGCAGGGTGCCACGATCCTCATGTCCACCCACCAGATGCACCAGGTCGAGGAGCTGTGCGACCGCATCCTGCTGATTGACGATGGAAAGGACGTGCTGTACGGCAACCTGAACGAGATCCGCCGCCGGTTCTCCGGCCACGCGGTGCTGGTGCGCGCTGACGGTGAGCTCCCCATCGTGGCCGGGGTGGAACAGGCTTCGCCCCACAACGACGCGGTCAAGCTGACCCTGGACAGGGACACCAGGCCCCAGGATGTGCTGCACGCTCTGGTGGCCCAAAACGTGATCCTAGAAAAGTTCGAGATCGCCATCCCTACCCTGGACGAGATCTTCATCCGCGTAGTGGAGGAAGGCGACGCATAACCCTCTGTTCGGCAAGGTCTCCGACCGCCGCCGTGGGCTCGGTCAGAGACCTCGCCCAACGAGATGGAGAAGGAGACACATAATGTCCAAGCTACTGCTGGTCGCCAAATACGAATATGCTCGGAACGTCTTCAAAAAGAGCTTCCTCATTGCCATCCTCAGCGTGCCCTTGATACTTACCCTTTCCATCGGACTAGGGGGGCTCATTCACCACATGGAGAACCCCGATGCGCCGGTCGGCTACGTGGATCACGCCGGTGTGCTGACTGATCCCATTCCGGCGCCAAAAAGAGCAGGTTCGCCCAACAGCCCCAGTTCCTCGGATTCGGTGTCCCTGATCCCCTTTCAAACAGAGGAAGAGGCACGCCAGGCTTTGGAGTCCAAAGCGATCCAGGCATATTATGTCGTGTCGGCGGACTATCGCCAGAGCAACCAGGTTGAGCTAGTGTACATCGAGCCGCCCGGCGACAACGTCACCCGCCAATTCTGGGATTTCATGCAGATCAACAAGATCACCGACGTGCCGCCAGACATTGTCCGACGTGCTGTGGCTGGCAGCAACCTGATCGTGCGTTGGCCAGATGACATGCCGGGTGGAGGCCGTGAATTCTCCGAAAGGACGTTCCTGAACAACCTCCTGCCGTTCTTCATAGGCATCGTCTTCATTATGCTCCTCTTCATGAGCTCTGGCTATTTGACGCAGGCCGTGGCCACGGAGAAAGAGAACCGCACCATGGAGATCGTGGTGACCTCCATCTCACCCGGCCAGTTGATCGGCGGCAAAGTGTTGGGCATCGTCGCCGTCACCCTCTCCCAGGTCATCGCCTGGATCGCTTTTGCTGTGCTGGCGGTGCTGATCGGTGGCCGTTATCTGGGCTTCGGCTTTCTTGAGAACCTGAGCATAGATCCGCACGTCGTCATCACCATGCTGGCCGTTGCAGTGCCCACCTACGTGATGCTTGCTTCCTTGATGGCCGCCGTCGGCGCAACAGTAGCAGAGGGCCAGGATGCCCAGCAGGTGGCGGCACTTTTCACTCTGCCCATCGTAGCGCCTGTCTATTTGGGTGCGTTGATCATAGAAAACCCCAACAGCCCTCTGGCCGTTGGCTTGAGTCTCTTTCCAGTCACCGCCCTGTCCACATTCGCCATGCGTATGATGTCGGTGCCGATGCCGCTCTGGCAAGTCACCGTCAGCGTGACCCTGCTGATCCTATGCGCAGCGGGAGCGGTGTGGCTGGCTGGGCGCGCTTTTCGCCTGGGGATGCTCCGCTACGGCCAACGGCTTCACTGGCGTGAGCTTTTCAACGTGAAACGTGAAACGTCAAACGTCAGATGAGTGGAGGAACCCATGACAAAAACATTCCTTGTCCTGCGCAACGAAATCACCACCGCTGTCACCCGCAAGTCGTTTCTGTTCACCGCCTTTGGTATGCCACTGATCGCCATCTTGATTTTCCTGGGCGCGTCGGTTTTGAAGAGCGATGCCCTCGGCTCGCTCGGTGGTGGGGGCGCAACGGGTGCCCCAGATCAGCCCGAGCTCCAGGTCGAGGGATACGTTGACCATAGCGGGTTGATCGAGACCATCCACGAAAGCGTCCCAGAGGGCATCCTCGTGGCTCACCCCGACGAGGACAGCGCGCGCCAGGCATTGAGCGATGGGGAGATTGCCGCCTACTACGTCATTCCTGCGGATTACATCGAAAGTGGCGACCTGATCTACGTCAACCCAAACTACAACTGGACCTCGTCCAAAGGACAATCCTGGGTCATGCTCCAGACCCTTACGGCCAATCTTCTGGGCAACGAATCTGGGCGGATCCAGCGGTTCTGGAATGCGATGAACGTAGAGGTGAAAGCCCTGGCTCCCAGCCAGAAGCGCGACGAGGACAATCCACTGACTTTCGCCGTGCCCTACGCTACCATGATGATGTTCTACTTCGTCATCATTATGTCATCCAGTCTGCTGCTCAACAGCGTGACGGTGGAGAAGCAGAACCAGGTGATAGAGATCCTGATGTCATCCATCACGTCCAGGCAACTGCTGACCGGCAAGATCGTCGGGCTGGGGACCACGGGCCTGCTGCAAACCGTGATCTGGTTCGGGACAGGCTACATCTTGTTGCGTTTCAGCGGGCGTACTTTCGACTTGCCGCCGGGCTTCGAGCTCCCGCCCTCGATCCTGGTGTGGGGGATCGTGTTTTTCGTGCTGGGCTACGTCGTGTACGCCAGCCTGATGGCTGCTCTGGGAGCACTGGTGCCCAACCTGAAAGAGGGATCCCAGTCAACTATCCTGGTTATCTGGCCGACCATCATCCCCATGTTCCTGATCTCCATCCTGATCGAAGAGCCTCACGGAGCCCTGGCCACCGGCCTGAGCCTGTTCCCGCTGACCGCGCCGATGACGATGATGCTCCGACTGTCGGCCAGTAGTGTGCCGATGTGGCAGCTATTGCTGGCCGTAGGTCTGCTGCTGGTCACGGTCTATTTCATCCTCCGCGCCGTCGCGCGCGTGTTCCACGCCCAGTACCTGCTTTCCGGGCAGACCTTCTCGGTGAAGCGTTACTTTGGCGCACTGCTAGGGCGTGCATAGGACATTTACTCCTCCAGAGAGCTCAACGATGAAACCCAAGTTCTTGGCCTTATTGGCTCTGCTAGCCATACTCCTGGGGCTGGCGGCGTGCGACAAAAAAGAAGCGGGCGCAGATGTGCCTACTTTCGAGGAATCGCCCTGCCCTGTGGAATTGCCGAAAAGCGTCGCCGAAGGCCAGGACATCGTCTGCGGTTACGTGACCGTGCCGGAAGAACACGCCCATCCCGACGGTGGAACGATCCGTCTGGCGGTTGCCGTGATCAAGAGCACCAGCGAGAACCCTGCCCCTGACCCGCTGGTCGTGGAAGCTGGTGGGCCAGGGGCCTCCACGCTGGCGGGCATTCCCTCGATGCTGAGTGCAGCAGACCTTCGGGCACGGCGCGACATCGTGCTGGTTGAACAACGCGGCACCCAATATTCCCAGCCATACTTGCTGTGTACGGAAGTGATGGATCTCGCGACTAAGATGCTTGGCCAGGATCTTAGTGATGAGGAAAAGCTAACTCTTGAGGTCGAGGCCCTCACTGCTTGCCGTGACCGCCTGGTCACAGAAGGTGTCAATCTTTCCGCCTATGACAGCCTCGAAAACGCGGCCGACATCGTGATGGTGCTGACGGCGTTGGGCTATGACGAATTCAACTTCTACGGCGTATCCTATTCCACCATGCTGGCGCAGCACATCATGCGCGACTACCCCAACCGCCTGCGCAGTGTCATCCTCGATAGCGTTGCGCCGCTCTTCGTGAACGGCTTTGTGCAACTGCCTAACAGTGCAGACCGCGCCTTCCGATTGCTTTTTGAGCGCTGCGCGGCCGACCCGGTTTGTGACCATCACTTCCCCAATCTGGAGACCGTCTTTTTCGATCTGGCAGAGGAGCTCGACAACCATCCCGTCACCATCCGTTTTGAGGCTCCCATGCAGATTAGCGAGCTCCTGACAGGCCATCGTTTGATCGGACAACTGTTCGATAGCCTTCAGCAAGGTCTCACGCCTATGCTACCAGCGACCACCTATGCTATGGCGGAAGGTGACTACAGTCTGATGACAAGGATCGGCACCCCGCGGTCCTTGCCCAAAGCCATGCTCATCAATGGGATGACCCTCTCGGTGCTATGCGCTGAGGAAGTGGATTACACCGATGCAGACTTCGACCTTGAGGGGAGCTATCCGCAAATTGCCACCGTCTTACGGGACAATCTGGATATTCGGGACTATTGCGCGGTATGGGACGTTGAGCCCTTGGGCGACGAAGTGAGCGTTCCGGTAGTCAGCGACATCCCCACATTGATCCTCTCCGGCGAATTTGACCCCAACACGCCGCCCAGCGCCGGCAGCCTGGTGGCCGAAACCCTGAGCAACAGCTACGCCTATACCTTTCCAGGCGTCAGCCACAACGTTTTGAGCAACAGCCCCTGCGCCAAGTCCATGCTGTTGGATTTCCTCGACGACCCCACCCACGAGCCGGATGCCAGTTGCATGGCCGATATGGGTCTGCAATTCGTCGTTCCGACAGATGACATCAAGCTGGAACCATTCACTGACAAAGACTATGGTATCCGCGGTGTCCTGCCAGCAGGATGGGCCGGGGTAGGTCCAGGTCTGTTTGCAGGCCTCAACTCCAGGGGGAATCTGGCTTTCCTCCTGATGGTCAAGTTCCCTTCCACGCCCCTCGACCAACTCCTCGCCCCACGGCTGCAACGTCTAGGCCTTGACGCACTTCCAGAAAGTATCGGTCGCCACGAGACGACGACCTTCACCTGGGATTTGTACACCTTTGAAGGCAACTCGCCAAAGCTAGGGG
>CAZQDO010000391.1:0-5814 GCA_964592085.1 uncultured Anaerolineae bacterium
CCTCGGGACAGTTCACTCTGTTCCAGGGTCGCCTGTGCGTACCAGTCCACGGCGAGACGGCCAAAGCCCTCTGCCTTTCGCTCCCCGATTCCATCTGCTACCAGCTCTTCTAGTTTTGACTTGCACGACACAGGGAAGACGAATACGCTGCCCATTTGAAGCGCCCAGCGCTGTGGGAGCGGCAACCCCCACTTGTGGTTGAAACCGCCTACCAGGCGCACCCGCCGGAAACTTTTTCCGGGTTCTTCCCCAACGAGTGCCTTCAGCCATTCTTCGGGTTGCTCGCCTGCCTCTGGCAGGATGACGTCGCTCAGGCAGGTTAGAGCGACGTCATCCTTGCTCGTTCCCGCGGGAGCATACTCCTGCCAATATGGGTCGAGATCAATGGTTCCTGGGTCAATTTCAACTCGCCCATATCCTGCCGTTTGCGAACCACCCAGAAACAGGTTACCCTTCGCCAAGAGCGACTGGATCGTGTTTTCGAGCGCGTCTTTGTCTTCAGAGAGGATCACGCCAACGAACGTGCCTCCAGGCGCTAGCGCATCGTAGCGAAAGACCTGGCTCTCTCCCTCAATCTTGCGATTCCGGTCGTCGCTGGCGTTGTGTACCGTAATCCGGATGGCAGGATCCCCTAACTGCACCTCTCCTCTTTCAGTCCGATAGCAGAACTCTCCGCCTTTGGGAGGTTTGTAGGGTTCATCGGATTTGAGGGGTTCCACGGCGAAGTCATAAATCGTAGCACTCGCCTTCTCGGCATCGTCTTTGCGCACGTACCAGGATAGGGGCTTGGGCAACATGCGCGTCTTGTGGGGTGCCGGGTGCGCCGGATACGCGTTCAAGTAGCGCACATCACCGTCAAGGAACAGTTTTCGGAATTCGTCGTTCGCGGCGTCCACTTCTTTCCCGTCCAGATACCGGGCGATCAAAGCGCCCCGGATCATACTGCCCGGAATAAAGCGGTACGTCACCGCGCTGTTCGGCTCCCCGCTTTGGGGTTGAGTGGCCAGAAGTGGGTCAATCAGCTGGATCAGAAACGTGAGTGCCTGCATGTTGCACCTCCTTTTCAAACGCCTGAAACCAGGTCGCTGTAACCGGGTCAGGGGTCATTGGTTGGGCGGTTTCCCGATCATAGAGGGGGGCGTCGTAGAGCTCAGCAGTCAGCCGCCCCCGCCCGCGGTGGCGGCCAGTCCCTGCCCGGCGGAAGGCTTTGACGCAAGCGGCCAGCAGCCACAAGGCTCGGTCGTCGGGGTCGTCGCGGAAGTCCAAGCGGGCGACGAAAGAGGTCTCTCGCAGTACGACCCGCATGGTGCGCAGGGTGTGCTTCAGCGGCGCACCGCTTCTGGGATCCATGGCCGTCTGCGTCCGGGTGTCAGTCAGCGCTTCCAGGTTGGCAATCCGTTGTTGGCCCCACTTTCGTTCGCGTTGCGCGCCACCCTTGGCCTGTATGGGCCGAAATTCGGCAACCAACGCATCCCGCAGATCCTCTGGCAGTTGGGCATTGCCGATGCGCATCTTGCTCCTGTCTTCCAGGCGACTGCCCGGCCCACCGAACAGGAATTGGGCTGCATTTCGCCATCCGTCCAGGTCGATATCGCAAACACCGATCTTCTTCAGTGCGTACATGATTTCGGCACATTCCGCTCCTAGCAGCCCTTTGAGCGTCTTGCCGCCCAGGTAGGGCAATCCATAGCGATCGTGCTGCACCTCGGCGTCCACCACGCCCGCGACGCCATCGCCTCGTCCCAGAGTGGCGTCGCTCTTCAGGGTAAATTTCAACCAGCAAGTTCTCATTGCTTCTGTCATCAGACGGCCTCCTTTCCACTGGATAAGTGGACGTAGAAATCCAACGCTTCGATGGCATCGAAATAGCCGCAATCGCCACCTGCCCATCCGGTGGTCTTCATTGTGGATTGCATGGGGATTTCCGGCAACTCCTCCACACCATAATTGGCACGAAACTGCTCAACGGCATCCGGCCCACCGCGCGGAGCACCTTGCAGAGCCTTGATCCTGTTGCGCCGGCCGGCCCACGGCTTTTCATCTTGAAATGCCCGCGTGATATCTACAAAGGTCTCCCACGAACGCCAATACTTGCTGCCAGGGGGTGGTTCTTCTCCCAGATTGAGCCGCACGGGCCGCATCAGCAGGCTGTTCCCGGTTTCGGCAATGTACTCGCGCTCTCGGACTTGCTTCAGCGAGAGAATCACCCCGCTGGTGGAGAAGTGCCAGTCCATCACCGTTCCCTTGCCATCCGCCAGGTAGTCAATGCAGCTTTTTGCGGAAGCTGCCAGGGCCTCGGCAAGCTCATAGGCCCGTGAGAAGGGATAGTGCGATTTGACCACGGCCACCCCGGCGCGGGAGTAGAGTGGATCGCCATCCACTCCCGCCTTCGGTCCGGGCAACGGTCCTTGCGAAACAGTGTTCAGATAGTGCGCTGCCATCGCCAAACCCAAACGGCCTTCAGCGACGAATGTCACATCGTCGCCCCCAAAAACGATGGGACGGAAGGGAAGATACTCTTGCTGCTTTCCGGTCTTCCTGTCTTCCTTGGGGATGAGCACCTCGCCGCCGAATCTCTCTTTTCCATCCTCGCCTGTTTCCCGGCTTCCCATCAGCAAATCCACCGTCTCTCGCAGTGAGGTGACGGATTTCTCGCGCATCGCCTGGCTGAAGGCCCGAAGTTGCCTGACGTAGGCCTCGTTGTCGTCGGAGGAGGGATGCTCCTTGGCAATCGCCTTGAAGCGTTTACCTATGCCGTTGCCGTCGGCGTGGATCACGGCGATGTAACTCGATTCGCCTTTCTCCCCGAACAGGTCGAAGTCGTGAGCGAACTCGTAACCATTCTTCCGCACATTCCGAAGGATGTTGTGCAACCGTCCATTGGCAAGCGAGTGCCCGATATCCACCTTGCACCGGACTTGCTCAGAAATCAGGTCGTTGTCAAGCTTATCTAGACCAACCGCCGGCAGCCCGGTAAACTCGCAGGCTGCGGTCACGGCCCGACCGGGGAGAGGCAGCGAGATCGGGCGCTTCATCTTGCGTGCTGCCACCTTCCGGCGCAGTTCCTGGTGCTTTTCCGATAGGACGACAGAGTCCCACTCGAAGTCCAGGTGCTCGACGACGAGGGTCAGTCCCCGCGCTTGTTCCAACACCTTGAATGTCAGGTTCCTCGTGAAATCTTGGGCCAACCCGTGCGCTTTCCCCTCAAAAAGGATGAGCGCATTGCCCCCACCGGCATAGATCACTTCGGCCTGTACGCCGGAGGCGGCGATGGATTGATCCGCCAGATCTAGCCGCCCCTCGCTGTCATTCCAGGTCGCGTTGTGCTTCCCCCCCAAACCATCCAACGCCTGCGCTACCCACTGCGTCGTCGCTCGCGCAACCAATTCGGACGCACCAACGTTTTGGCGCAGGTTGTTGCTGCCGAAGATGTAGTCTTGTATGCCTGTGGCTTCAATCTGGGTGAGCGTGACTGTCTTTGTCATTCCGTCCTCCTTTATCTATCGGCTCGCAGTCTCGAACCAACGCTCAAATGCGGTCGCCAGGTCTTTCAGGTCATGGCGGCCAAAGACACGCAATTGACCTTCGGTATCCCATGC
The DNA here is from genome assembly GCA_964592085.1 of uncultured Anaerolineae bacterium. GTDB lineage: Bacteria > Chloroflexota > Anaerolineae > VGOG01 > VGOG01 > CAZQDO01. Next base: position 3,600 of record CAZQDO010000391.1, read on the forward strand.
ACGGGAAATCTCTCTTTCAAGCATCGCTGGATCCTCGATCAGGCAGACCAATCCCGTCCTTGCCTCATCGCCGCCCAACTGGCGGGAGCGAATGAAGGCCTCGAAAAAGTGTTCTTTAGTTGCCGGCTTTTTGTGTGACGCAATACACGAGATGCCGAATATCTGATATCCAAGCATCGCAGCAGCATCAATCTCGAATTTGTCCGTATGCTCCCATCTGGATCGATATTCCAGGTTTTTCTCCCTCGATTCTAACCCAAGGTTGGCGGCTACTCTTAGAAGAGAGGCTGCACTGTATTCCTCAAGCCATGTTCCATAAAACCATTTTGGACAGGATATTAGCCTAGCTTGTTTGTCAAGCGGGCGCAGTTTCGCTGCCACGGCTTGTGGCGTGGCCTGTCCAGAGCCACCACAGAATCCATCGAGCGCATCGAGCAGGGTCACGAGGCGAGGGTAGTTCTTGCGGTCTGGTAGCTCCTCAACCTTTTCCCTTGAAACCCGAAAAACCCACTGCCGGTACTGTCTGAATCCTGTCTCCGAAGTGTGAATTTCGGCAATAACGGAGCATAGACTAAGCAGACCCGGTGTTTCGTCTGCATCAGCCCAGCCTTCTCCTGGCGATGTTACTCGTTCATACCCATGCAAAGCCGCCAATTCATCCAGGCCGATTTCCACCACCTGCCGGAGTGCGGGGTTTTGCATGATAGGGAAACTTTGCTGTGAAGCGGTTCCGTGTCCATCTACACGCAGGGCAAGCTTGCGAGGGTCAAGATAGGAGAAAACGAGCCGCGGCCGATATTTTGCCAATTCCTGCTCCAACATCCGGTAGACGTGTACGGACATTACCTTCGTCCCCCCGGTGTAGTTCAGGCCAATTGTTCCTGCCAGGCGATTCTGATGCAATATCTCGCGGACGCGGGTCTCAATGCCCAGGTTGTTCGAACTGGGAATCCCCTCCAGGCACACCGTTAGACCTGGTTCTCGCTTCAGCAGTGCAGTTTCCAACTCTTCAGCCGCGCGTTTGGTGCCGCTCGGTCCCTCATCCGGGTCATCGGAGTGGAGTAGCCAGATGGTAGCGTCAGGTTTTGCCAGAAGTCGCGCGGCCACGTAATTGGGCAATGGGTTCTTACCCACGAGAAGAAAGAGATGATCGGTTCGGTAAACGTCAGGAATCAGATTACCACCCATGTCTTGTCCTCCTCACCTTATCCCAACCAAGTTGCTTCGCAACACAAAACGCCAACGCAGGGACACACCATCCCCTCCCGTTGGCGTAGGCAAGACAAAAAGCAGAACACACTTGAACTGTGACCCGGGCTGTAAACCATCATGATGCTGCTCCCGGAATAACTACAATCGCAACGAGACCCTCCATCCCACCCAGTGCCCAAAGCCAGCGGGCCTCAAAGCCGAAAGCCTGTTCCAGGCAGCTGATTCACTCCCCCCTATTATACCAAATCCTGGGCGAAACCGCAATAGCCAAAATCCTTAATCCGACTTCCCAAAACCCTTAATCTGACATTAAGGAAAATGGGAACGTTTTGGCGTCTGGTGTAAGGAAAAGGCTAACCCAGACAGGCGCGTTTGACGCAGACGGCTTTTTGTACTATACTATCTCCCGGATGGTCACCTGACTCTTTCCCCCAGGTGTAGACAAGGAGACACACACATGAATCGAGAACAAGCTTGGGCCTTGCTCACCGAGTACACCAAGAACGAGGGCTTGATCAAACACGCCCTGGCAGTGGAAGCGGCCATGCGGGCCTACGCTCGTAAGTTCGGCCAGGACGAGGAGAAGTGGGGCATCACCGGCCTCATCCACGACTTCGACTACGAGCAGCACCCCACCGCTGAGGAACATCCCGCCTGGGGAGCCAATTTCCTGGAGGAGCATGGCTGGCCCGAAGACATCGTCCACGCCGTCCGAGCCCACGGCGACCACTTGGACCTGCCCCGCGACAGCCTGCTGGACAAAGCTCTCTACGCCGTGGACGAGCTAACGGGCCTCATCGTGGCCGTGGCTCTGGTGCGGCCTTCCAAGAGCATCATGGACGTGAAGCTCAAGTCCATCAAGAAGAAGTGGAAAGACAAGGCCTTCGCCAGGGGCGTGCATCGGGAAGCGATTGAGCAAGGGGCCGCAGACCTGGGCGTGGATCTGAACGAGCACATCGCCACAGTCCTCTCGGCCATGCAGGGCATCGCCGACGAGCTGGGG
>CAZQDO010000392.1:0-2790 GCA_964592085.1 uncultured Anaerolineae bacterium
AGGCGTAGTGACCGATGGCGCGTTTAACGCGGGGTTGACGGTGCGGCTGGATGCAGGCTGTTCTACGGAGGATCTGCGCATCGGCGATTTCGTGATTGTGGAAGGGAGGGATAACCGCTATTTCAGCATGATCGCGGACATGCAACTGCGGGCCACCGATCCCACCCTGCTGGCCAACCCGCCTCGCGATGCCTCACCCTTTATCGCCCAGGCTCTCTCAGGCATCAACACCTACGCTACGGTGGAGGTCAGGCCCCGACTTATGATGGAGAAGGGCGACGAACTCACTTTCGTTGATGAGCTGTCGCCGCCGCAGCCGGTGCGCACGATTCCCATGCACTTCGCCGAGCTGTGCCAGGCCGACGCTATGGACTTTGCTACGGTCTTTGGCGAGGAGAGCAAGCTGAATTTCGCCATGGGCACACCGCTGACCATGGACATCCCCATCTGCATCAAGCTCAACCGCCTGGTGGAGCGCTCCAACGGCATCTTCGGCCAGACGGGCACGGGCAAGAGTTTCCTGGCTCGCATTATCCTCTCTGGTATCATCAAGTCGAAGGCCGCCGTCAACCTCATCTTTGACATGCACAGCGAGTACGCTTTTGACAAGCAGTCGGAAGATGGGATATGGGTCAAGGGGCTGCGTCAAATCTTCGGCAGTAAGGTGCTGGTGTACTCGCTGGATGAGAAGGCCGCCGCTCGCCAAAACGTGGACGTGACCCTCCAGATCGGTCTCAATCAAATAGAGGCCGAGGACGTGATGCTGCTAGCTGATGAGTTGGACCTCCGTCCTACCACAGCGGCCACGGCGGGGCTTCTCAACGACGTCTACAGAGAGAACTGGCTGCAGGAATTGCTGGGGATGTCGCCCGACGGGATTCAGGCGTTTTGCCAGGCCAGCGGCGCCCACTCAGAGGCCACCACTGCCCTGCAGCGCAAGCTCAGGGCCATCAAGCGGCGGGGATACATAGCCGAGCAGGCTCGCTTCAACATCATTGATGACATGGTGGCCGCGCTGGATAAGGGCAAGCACATCATCCTTCAGTTCGGACGCTACAGCAGCGCGCTGGATTACATGCTGGTAGCCAACGTCGTTACTCGCCGCATCCGTCGGCTCTACCAGAGGAAGGTTGAACGCTACGAGGATACCAAGGACCGCGGCGACGCGCCCCGTCCCTTGATGATAACCATTGAGGAGGCCCACAAGTTCCTCAATCCTGCGGTAGCCCGACAGACCATCTTCGGGCAGATCGCCCGCGAGATGCGTAAGTACAACGTCACTCTCATGGTCATTGATCAGCGGCCCAGTGGCATTGATCCTGAGGTGATGAGCCAACTGGGCACCCGCGTCTCTGGCAAGCTGACCGAGGAGAGGGACATTGATGCCGTGCTGACTGGCGTAGCCGACCGCAGCACCCTGCGGAGCGCGCTGGCGAGCCTGGATACCCGTGAGCAAGTCCTCCTCATGGGCCACGCCGTGCCCATGCCCATCTCAGTGCGCACCCGCAAGTACGACGAGGCGTTCTACAAAGCCATGGGAGCGGAGGAGCGGCGGAGTGCAGTGCAGGACATCGCGGAGTTGTTTGGGGAGTGAAGGGGAACAACGGACTGGGAGGATTAAACGGAATACGCAGCACGCAACACGCAATACGTTCTGCTGCATGTTCCATCAACCACGTAGAAAGCATAAAGGAGGCCAAAATGAGCTTAACCGGTAAGAACATAGCAATCCTGGCGGAAGACAACTATCAAGAGCTGGAGCTTTGGTACCCCCTCTTGCGCATGCGGGAGGCAGGAGCCGAGGTGAAAGTCATCGGCACGGGCAGCGCGGAGACCTACACCAGCAAGCACGGCTACCCCGTGACGGTGGACGCCGCGGCCGACGAGGTTGAGGCCGCCGACTTCGACGCCGTCATCGTGCCCGGCGGCTACGCCCCGGACCGCTTGCGGCGCTACGAGTCCATCCTCAAGCTGGTTCGCGAGGCGCATGAGCAGGGCAAGGTGGTGGCCGCCATCTGTCATGCCGGGTGGGTGCTGGTTTCGGCGGGTATTCTGAAGGGTCGCACGGCCACTTGCTTCAGTGCCATCAAGGACGACGTCATCAACGCGGGCGCAACCTACCTGGATCAGGAGGTGGTGCAGGACGGCAATATCATCACCTCTCGTGTCCCTACCGACCTGCCTGCTTTTTGTCGAACCATCATCGCGGCTCTTGAGGGGTGAGTGACCAATCCATATAACAACGAATCAAGAGGATCAAACGAATTCGATTCATCCTCAGATTTGCTGTTATATTTGGAGGGACCTTTCCCATGACAACAAATCCAACCATCAAACAATCTGCCGCCAAAAACGAGCCTCCAGCGCAGCCTTATCCACCCAGTTGGGTAGACCACTTCACTGATTGGGTCGAGCGGTTGCCAGGCCCGAGCTGGCTGTTCTACCTGGTGCTGTGGCTGGCCCTGTTCCTGATGGCCAACGCGGTCAAATGGCTGGACGGGTCACAGCCGGTGGGCACTATCGAACCGTTCTACACGGTGGGGGCCTCAGATGGCGTCTATTTCCTGGCCTTGATGCACTATTTGAGGGGGGCAGCGGGCGCGGCGCTCCGTGCCTTTCGCCCGGCATTGGGCGTGAGCGAGGTAGAGTACAACCGCCTGCACCACCAGTTGACGGTGTTGCCGGCGCGGAGCGCGCTGATGGCCGGCGGCATCGGCGGCGCCATAGCTGCCCTGGCCGTTCTGTTCAATCCGACTGTCCCTAATCCCTATTATCACACCTCGCTCCTGG
>CAZQDO010000392.1:2800-5786 GCA_964592085.1 uncultured Anaerolineae bacterium
GCCTTTGGCAGCGCGGATGCCATCTTGATCTTCGCGTGTTTTGGAGCCCTCGTCTACCAAACCATCCATCAACTCACCATGGTGGGCCGCATCCACGCCGTGGCCACACGTATCAACCTGTTCCAGCCCGACCCACTTTACGCCTTTTCGGGCTTGACGGCACGCACCGCTATGGGCTATTTTCTGTTGGCAGACACTGCGGTCCTGATCATGTACCAGTTTGCGCTCGAAGCAGATCCCCTGGGCGTTGGGATCATGGCCTTTATGATGGTCCTGGCTGTGGTGACTTTCGTTCTGCCTCTGTTGGGCATGCACCGGCGCATGGTCGAGGAGAAAACGCGCCTGGAAGCCGAGGCCAACCAGCGTCTGCAAGCTGCCATCGCCGAACTGCACCGCCGCGTGGATGCCGGTGATTTTACAGAAATCATGTCGGAGCTGAAGAGCGCCATCGAGGGCCTGGAAATCGAACTGGGCCTGTTGGCGAAAATCTCGACCTGGCCCTGGCAGCCCGGAACGCTACGCGTCGCCATCTCGCCAGTGCTGTTGCCGGTGGCGGTGTGGCTTATCCAGCGGTTGCTGGAACGCGCTGCTGGCCTGTAGGGGTGGGCGAAGGTCTCTAGGGATGGGCAAGGTCTCTGACCGAGCCCTTTTCGCCTCGGTCGGAGACCCTCGGCGATCAAAATAGAATCAGGAGGAAATAATGATAACAGAACTACCCGTTGACAAGCTACGAAGGATCTGCGATCCCCAGACGCTGGATTGTGAGACAACTGAGGAGATGAAACCTCTCGAAATCATCATCGGCCAGGAGAGGGCCGTCAGAGCGCTCGATTTTGGATTGGGGATCCAGGATTTCGGGTTCAACATCTACGTGGCCGGCCCCCCTGGCACGGGGAAGACCACGGCTGTCAGGCGCTTCCTGGAGGATCTAGCCAGGGGCAAGGACGTGCCCCCCGATTGGTGCTACGTGAATAACTTCCGTGACCCCTATCGCCCCGAGGCCCTCCGCCTGCCTCCAGGCAGGGGGCGAGAATTCCAAAAGGATGTGAAGAACCTGGTGGATGGGGTCCGACGAGAGATTCCCCGAATCTTCGAGAGCGAGGAGTACGCTGCTAGAAGGGAAGAGACTGTTCAAGGTTTTCAAAAACAGAGACAGGAACTTCTCTCTCAAATGGGGGAGAAGGCTCAAGAGGAAGGGTTCCTTTTGCAAATGAGCCAGGTGGGTCTCTTGACCATTCCCGTGATGGAAGGCAAGCCCCTCACCGAAGAGGAATTCATGGCCCTGGCTCCAGAAGTAAAAGAGGCGGTGCTGAAAAAGCGAGAGGGCCTGCAAGAGGAGCTGAAGAAGGTCATGAGGCAGTTGACGGGCCTGGAGAAGAAAGCCAACGAAGCACTCCAGAAACTGGATCAGGAGGTCGCTCTCTACGCTGTAGCTCCCGCCATTGCCGAATTGGCGGAGAAATACGAGGGCCTTCCGGAGGTCGTGGGCTGCTTGAAGGAGATGCAGGATGACATGTTGGAGAACCTTTCCCAGTTCAGGGGTGAGGCTCAGGCCCAGCCGGCCTCTCCTCTTGTCGCGCCCGGAGCAGCGGAGTTGCCCTTCCGGAAATACGAAGTGAACGTCATCGTGGACAACTCCGAGCTCAAGGGGGCGCCGGTGATCATGGAGCTCAACCCCACTTACAACAATCTCTTTGGACGGATAGAGAAGGAAACCCAGTTCGGTGCCTTGATCACCGACTTCACCTTGATCCGGGGCGGCTCCCTCCACCGCGCCAACGGCGGCTACCTGGTGCTCCCCGCCGCGGAGTTGTTGCGCAATCTCTTCTCCTGGGATAGCTTGAAGCGAGCCCTCAGGAATAAAGAGATTGCCATTGAGGAAGCGGGGGAGAGATTGGGCTTCGTCACGACCAAGAGCTTGCAGCCCGAACCTGTCCCCCTGGACGTCAAAATCGTCCTCATCGGGCAACCCATGCTTTACTATCTCCTCTATGACCTGGACGAGGATTTCAGCGAGCTTTTCAAGGTCAAAGCCGATTTCGACACCCGCATGGCCCGCACCGAGGAGAACATCAGGGACTACGTTGCCTTTGTCTGCACCCTTTGTTCTGAGGAGGGGCTGAAGCACCTTGACGCCTCGGCCCTGGCTAAGGTCATCGAGCACAGCTCCCGCCTGGCCGAAGATCAGGAGAAGCTCTCCGCCAGGTTTGGCGAGATCTCGGACATCATCCGGGAGGCCTGCTTCTATGCTGCCCAGGACGATTCGGCCTACGCGACCGCCGCTCACGTGCAGAAGGCCATCGAGGAAAAGTACTACCGCTCCAACCTGGTTCAGGAGCGGGTCAACGAGATGATCGAGCGAGGTAGCCTCATCATTGACGCGGTGGGAGATGAGGTGGGCCAGGTGAACGGTCTTGCTGTTTCCGGCCTGGGCGACATCGCCTTCGGCCGACCTTCTCGGATCACGGCCAGCATTGGCCTGGGTCAGGCGGGGCTTGTGGACATTGAGCGGGAGGCCAAGCTGGGTGGCCCCATCCATACCAAGGGGGTGCTGATCCTAAGTGGCTATCTGGCAGACAAGTATGCTCAGGACAAGCCCCTCAGCCTCTCAGCCCGCCTGGTCTTCGAGCAGAGCTACTCAGGGGTGGAGGGGGACAGCGCCTCCAGCACCGAGCTTTACGCGCTCCTCTCCAGCCTCTCCGGCCTTCCCATCAAGCAGGGCATCGCCGTCACCGGCTCGGTCAACCAGAAGGGGGAAGTGCAGGCCATCGGCGGGGTGAACGAGAAGATCGAGGGATTCTTCGAGACCTGCCAGGTCAAGGGGCTGAACGGCCAGCAGGGAGTGCTCATCCCCGAAAGCAACGTGCAGAACCTGATGCTCAAAGAAGAGGTGGTGGAGGCGGTCAGGGAAGGCAAGTTCCACGTCTGGTCGGTGAAGACCATTGACGAAGGGATCGAGATCCTGACGGGAGTCAAGGCCGGTGCC
>CAZQDO010000393.1:0-5776 GCA_964592085.1 uncultured Anaerolineae bacterium
TGGCGCAAAGCGTCCGTATAGTCTTGGAGGCGGAAGGCATCGGGATTGAGGCGCAAGGCTTCCCGCCAAGGGGCTAGAGCTTCCCGCTCTTTGCCCAGGTTGGCCGAGGCTGCTCCCAGGAAGTGAAGGAGGGTGGCGCTCAATGCAGCCCCTGCATTCTGTGCCCTTTTCAAGGTGGTGTAGACGCCTTTATGGTCCTCCACGGTGGCGTAAGCTTCGGCCATCTTGATGTAGGTATCGGGGTCGGTGGATTCGACCTGTTCCAGCCGCGTCAGGTATGCTCGTGCCTCATCTCTCTTTCCCGACGCCGTCAGGAAGCGCACCAGGTTGGCCAGGGCGTGCACGTTTTGATCGTCAATGCGCTCCAGCACTTCCTCTTCGGCGGCGATGGCCTCGTCCCACTGGCCCAGGGCGAAGTACGACAGGGCCAGGTTGTTGCGGGGAGGAGCCCAGTTTCGCACCAGGCGAGCAGCTCCTTTTGATGCCTTCACGCCCTCGGTGTATTCCCCTCGTTCATTGACCAGCCGACCGCTCTCCATGAGGTAGGCGGCGTGTTCCATCTTCCTGGGGGAGAGGCCATGCATGGCAGCCACTGCCTCGATTTTCTTCGTTGAGTCTTCCATCATGGCTTGCACGTGCTCGGCGGCCTCTTCACCCAGTTCATACCGGAGGCACTCGCGGAGGGTTAGCAAGGTGTGGGCAGGGAGGGAGTACTCTCCATAGGCTGCCCCCAGGAGGAGCAACACCTCTGGATCCCTGCGGGAGAGTCTGGCGGCTACCTCCAGGTGGTTGATTGCCTCCAACAGGTAACCCAAGTCGCCATAGATGGAACCCAGAAGCACGTGGCAGTCGAGATCGCGGGGGTGCCGCTCCACCAGATTCTCCAGCAACTCCACTGCCTCCGGGCCTTTCCCTTTCTCCCAGAGAGCATAGACCCTTTCCATCTCCGCCGGCTTGGGGCGGCGCGGCGGGGTGCGCTTTCTTCTTCGTCTTCTTCTGGTTTTACTTTTCTTCTTAGCCATAAGTTTGCCTACCTCCATATTCGTTGTGAAAGCCAATGAGGCAACGGGTTAACGGGCCTCAGTGCATTAGTGTCAACTTAAGGCTCAAAGGCCCGTCCCCGGGGCGGCCCGGGGACGGGGCTCAGAGCTTAAGTTGACACATATGGTCTCAGTGGATCCAAATCCTGAAGCAGAGCGGGCTCCCACGCCCGCGGATCGGCGGCCCTTCGGCTAAGCTCAGGACAGGCATGGGAGCCGCCTCTGCCGTGGATCTTGGATCTTGTGTATTTCTTGTTAGAAGCCCTCCCAGCTCTATGCCCTTGCGCGTCTCCGAAGGGCCACCGCCATGCCGATCACCAGCAGCCCCATCAGGGCAACCGGCCCTATCCACGGCGCCAATAGCTCCAGCTTGTCCACCGGCACGACGATGCCGCCGATGGGATAGCCGAAGGTGGCGGCGCAGGTCTTATCGCTGTCCAGGGTGAGCTGCATGGTATGCCCCGTGCCGGAGCAGTCCCCGCTCCAACTGGCGAGGTAGGATTTGACAGCGGGGTAGGCTGTGAGAGTGACGACCAGGGTGTGGATGTGCTCGAGGTCGTAGACCTCTGTGCAGTCCGCACCGCAGAAGACCCCTGGCGGGTCACTGACTACCGTCCCGGAGCCGCTCCCGCTCTTGTTGAGAGTGAGGCGGGCATGAGTGGGCCTGGCTCCGCCCCAGTATCCCGCCCCCAGCCAGACGTTGCCGCTGCTGGACGGCCCGATGATGGGCTGGCCCAGGGTGTCGTTGAGGGTGACGTTCCCGCCGCTGGAGGGCGCGCCCCCGCCGCTGATGACCCAGCGGTTGATGGTGGGCGTTCCCTGGGCCAACGTTCCACCAACAACCAGCAGACAGGTGAGGAGCGCTGTCGCCAGGGCATTGACATGTCGTTTGTTCATGCTTTCACCTCCGCTGTCTCACCATCACGGCAGCCATGACCAGCCCGCCCAGCACCAGCCAGCCTGCCGGCAGATGGGATTGTGAAGAGCCAGAGGTTCCGACTGTCCCCTCCAGCCCCGTGACCCGCGCCTCCAGGTCATCAAGTCGTTGTTGCTGGGCTGCATTCTCCGCCTCCAGTGCCTGGATGCGGGCGGCCTGCTCCTGGGACAGTTCGTACAGCCCCTGGACAGCGGCCAGGGCTACGCCGCTGGTGTCCAGTGCCGCCAGGTGGTGGTCATCGGCACCCAGACCGAAGGCAGCGTAGAAATCCTGAGCTGTGGGGCCCATATGCCGCACCGACGGATCCTCCGCCTTGTAGTTCCAGGTCTGGATGGGCACCTGGGCCAACGCAGCCAGCACCTCCCCCCTGTCCACCAGGGTGAAGGTCTCTTTGGCATTGCGGTCGGAAACACTGACCCAGTCGCCGGCAGTCGAGAGGTAGGCGCCGGTGGTGGTGCTGATGAAGACGCCGGCGCCGATGGTGGGTGTGATATCGGAAGTGGCCTGGCCGAACCAGATGCCCCCATCAGCACGCACGAAAAACTGACTGTCGGCGCTGGAGTTGATGTTGGCGTCGGTGGAATCGCCCCAGACGAAGGTACCCTGGTGGTTGGCCTTGGCCCGACGCCCGGCGGCGAAGCTGTAGTCGCCCTGGGCAGTATTGCTCCGGCCCCCAGGAACGGTGGTGTATTCGCCGCTGGCGGTGTTGGAACGGCCCCCGCCGACGGTGGCGGAGGAGCCGCTGGCATTGTTCCTGTAGCCCCCGCCGACGGTGGCATTTCTGCCGCTGGCGGTGTTGCCCTCCCCCCCGCCAATGGTGGCGGCCAAGTTGCTGGCGGTGTTGTTGTAGCCCCCGCCGACGGTGGCGTGTTCGTCGCTGGCGGTATTGCTCTCACCCCCGCCGACGGTGGCGTAGTAGCCGCTGGCGGTGTTGCTTTCACCCCCTCCGACGGTGGCGCGTTCGTCGCTGGCGGTGTTGGAATGACCCCCGCCGACGGTGGCGTTTCTGCCGCTGGCGGTGTTGCTCTCCCCCCCGCCGACGGTGGCGGAGAGGCCGCTGACGTTTTTGCGGCCCCCGCCCACGGTGCCGTAGGGGTAGGTCACCTGGTTGGTGTAGCCACTCGCCCCACCGCCGCCGATGGTGGCGCCGTACATACCGGCGGTGACGCTATTGCCGCTGTAGCCACCGATGACGTTGGGGCTGGTGGCGTTGGGCTCCAGGCGCAGGGCACGGGCGTTGTTCACATGCAACTGCAGGGCCACGTTGTCGGTGGTGCCCAGGAAGTGGGTGCCCGGCGTGGTGCCAGCGTTGCCGCCCAGGTTCCAGAAGGCGCTGGCGTGCTGGCCGTCCAGCAGGTCGGCGTCCAGGTCGGAGCCGGTTCCCTCCACCACGTTGAAGGTGGTCCCCGCCAGACTGAGCTGATTCCCTGCCGTGTAGGTGGTGTCGTCGTCGGCCTCACAGGTCACGGTGCCATCCTGGTTGATGACCTGGATGCTATTGCCCGCCGCACAGGTGCCGGTCACTCGCTGCTGGATGGCAGTCGTGTCCACACTGAGGGTCACGTCGCCGCTGGTCCCGCCGCCGGTGAGCCCCGTCCCGCTGTAAACGGCCGTGATGTCGCCGCTGCCTGTCGGCTCACACGTCACCGTGCCGTCGGCGTTGACGACCCGGATGGCATTCCCGCTTGTACAGGTGCCACTCACCCGCCTCTGGTAGTAGCTGCTGTCCTGCCCGTCCAGCAGGTCGGCGTCCAGGCCGGAGCCGCTGCCGTCGTTGGTCCCCGTCCAGGCCGTGCCATTGATGCGGTCCGGCGACAGCCCACCGGCCGGCACGTCGGCGTCGCCCACCTCGCCGCTGTCGTCGTTCACATACCGCCCATCGCTGTAGCCGATGTCCAGTGCCAGGGTCACGTCGCCGCTGTCGCCGCCGCCGGTGAGCCCTGTCCCGGTGTAAACGGCAGTGATGTCGCCCGCGCCTCCCGCCACCGGCTCACAGGTCACTGTGCCATCTTCGTTGATGACCCGAATGGCATTGCCACCATCGCAAGTGCCGTTCACCCGTTGCTGGTAGGCGCTACCCTGGAGCCCGTCCAGCGTGTCGGCGTTCTTGGCCTCTTCTGCCTGCAACGCATAGGGCACGGCGGCGATGCGGCGGTCGGGGATGAGTTGGGTGAAGGTGCCGGCTGCGCCGGTCTGGCTGAACCACACCCGCAGGGTGCGGTCGGTGCCGTTGAACACGGCAGCGCCCAGGGCCTGGGTCATGCCCCCCAGGGTCGTGTCGCCCAGCAGGAGGTTGAACAGCCCGTCGGCGACCACCAGTTGCACGGCGTTTGCGGGCTCCCCGCCGCCAGCGGAGGCGCCGTCGTTGGACCAGTAGGTGGTGTCACCAGCGGCGTTGACGACGGCGAACTTGAAGTAGCCCATGTCGTCGTAGGCAGCACCGTCCACCATCACCTGGCCCTGGTAGCTGACCACGCTGGGCGCGCGGGCTTGCTGGTTGGGCGGGGCCTGGGGGCGGGCCCCGGCCAGCCCTGCCAGCGACAGCAGGGTTAGCACTGTCGTCAGGACGATGGTTGCGAAGATGATTGTCACTTTGCTCTTCATCTTTCCTCCTCCTCAGACTCTCATGGTCTTAATGATAAGCAGATTATACCCCGAATCGCTCTCTAGCACAAAACCAAAGACCCCAGGGGTTTTCAAAACCCCTGGGGTCTCACCTGTGTTTGGCCACCAAAAAGACTCAGTAGATGGGAAATTGTTAGCAGGGGCGGCTCCCATGCCTGTCCTGAGCCTAGCCGAAGGGCCGCCGAAACGCGGGCGTGGGAGCCCGCTCTGCTTCAAAATCTCCCTCTACTGAGATTGTGGTCTAGGATGGCTTGGATAGGTCCAATAAATACCCTACCCCACGCACTGTCCTGAGGTACTTAGGCTCTTGAGGATCGTCTTCTATCTTCTTCCTCAGCCAGCAGATATGGACTTCCAACGTCCTCGTATCTCCAGCATAATCTGTTTCCCAAACTTCCTTCATTAAGAACTTGCGGGTCAGAATCTTGCCGGAATTGCGTATGAACACTTCTAACAATCGGCAGAGTTTGGGAGTCAGCCTTTTCTGCCCCTGGCTGGTGATGACCTGCCTGCTGTCCAAGTCCAAAGCCCAGCCCTCAATACGCAACAGTGCGGACGGTTTCTTGCTCTTAGCACGAAGTTTGGCCAGTCTTCCTGGTGCGGATTCAATGGTCGTCAATCATTAGCTCCTCGTAACAACTCAGCCGTCAGGTGCAACGCACTTTTTCACACGGTTTCAGCGGCTTGCCTGCACAGATTGTGCTTCGAGTCAGCTTGATTCTGCGGCAGAAGTGCGTTACACCTGAGCAGCTACATCTCCCCAAACAAAAACCTGCGGTTCCTGTTCCACCGGGAACCACAGGCACTTTGCGACTGATCACTAGCGCAATAAGCACTGCCCGCTTCGGTAACCCGGCGATCATGGCTCAAATCTGAGCTTAGGACCCGTAGCTTTGCGTCCACCCTTCTGGGATGGTAGCCTTTATCGGCGGACAACTTTCTTGAGTTTTGGTCAGTATTGGATTGCTATAAATTGTATCACAAGTCTCAGCATTTGGCAAGCTGGCGTTTCGCCACTCATTTCAATTGGCAAAATCGTGCCGCAGACCGACCAGCCACCCAACCGGTGGAAAACGCCGCCTGCAGGTTGTAGCCGCCGGTGTCGGCGTCCACGTCCAGCACCTCACCGGCGAAGTAGAGGCCCTGGACCAGGCGCGAGCCCATGGTACGGGGA
>CAZQDO010000394.1:0-5773 GCA_964592085.1 uncultured Anaerolineae bacterium
GCCCCGGGCCAGGAAAGGGACCCGACTAGCCTTGGCCTCCAACCATTCCCCGGCCCCATCCAGTCGCTCTTCCAGCCGCCACCACTCTCCCAGTATGCCGCCTATGACGATGCTTCCCAGCACCAGCAGAAAATTGCTCGTGGTGAGGGCCATACTCATCCCCACCGCCAGCGTCACCAGGCCCACGCCCTGCATGATGATACTGCGGATACGGGGAGGCAATCTCTCACCCAAGAGAGCGCCCAAAGTGCCGCCAGCTATCACGGTGATCACGTTGATCACAGTACCGGTCATCTTCTCGATTCACCAAAGCATCCAGGTGCCAGGCACTTTCACCGAGGCTTTCACAACAAACGTGCTTTTCAAATTGCCCTCGGTGTTGAGACAGACGGTCTTTACGGAAGTGCCTGGCACCTTGCGTCCTTCACCAGAAGCGCTCGAAACGTTCCCGCTTAGCCTTACAGATGGGACACACAGCAGGAGGCCCCTCGCGGGCGCAGAGGTAGCCACAGACCCTGCAGCGCCAGACGGGGAGAGCAGGCTCCTCGCCGGGCCGGGAAGTCGCACGGGCGGCCAGGTCCTGAGGCCGCTGTCCCTCAGGCGGGCGGCGCTCTGGAATGGGCTGGGCCTCCTGTTCGCCCCGCAGCACCTCGTCGGAGACGTAGAGGCTGCAATAGCAAGTTCCCCAATCAACCAAATCGGGATCGCGGTAATCGCAGGGGCAGATGATGTCCAGGTCCCTTTGCTTGTCTCCCGTCGCCAGCCGGCAGGGACAGGCCCGATAGCCGTACCGCTGTTCGTTGATAAGCAACCCTTCCACCAGATCCCTCGTGAACTCCTGGTCGGGGTTGAGGTGATAACCGGCCGCCTCTGCCTCCTGGTCCAGTCGCTCGTAGATAGCCTCCACCTTTTCAGTGGAGATCGTGATCTCTTTGTTCACAGCCCCAGAACCTCCTTGATCTCCTCCGGTCGGTACCCAACTACGCACCTGGAGCCGTCCACCACCAGGGTGGGGAAGGACGCCCTGGGGTTCCACTGGCGAACCCGACCCATCACCTCTTCCCGCTCGCGGCCTGGAATCAGATCAACATAGACGTAATCAAACGCGACTCCCTGCTCTTCCAAAAACCTGCGGGTTCGCTTGCACCAAACGCAGGTGGAGATACCGTAGAAAGCGACATGGTGTTTATCATGGCGGCCAGGGACGCTACCTTTTTCCGCTGGCATGTTTACCTCCTCGTCTCCTCATTGCCTCGTTGCCTCATTGCCTCGTCACTCGTATAACCTCCGCAAAGCTGGCCCCGAACTCCTCTCCCTTACTGAGATCCTCCTCAGTGGGCTTTCCAGTGAACTCAAAGGAATCCACCAGTTCCCACTTCAACGGCTCTATGATCCGTTTGAGGTGTTTCAGAGCCCCACCACTCCACCCATAGCTGCCGAAATAGGCGACCCTCTTGTTCAGCACACGCTTGAGCACGGCCATCTCCAGCGCTCTGGCCACCGGTGGGAACAGCGTGCCCTCGTAAGTGGGAGCGCCGATCATCACTCCTGCCTTCGTCCACAGAGAAGGCAGAATGTAGCTGACGTCGGTTCTGGCCGCGTCGAAGATCTCCAGGGGAATCCCCACGCGGGAGATGCCCTGGGTCACGGCGTTCATCATGGCTTCGGTATTGCCGTACATCGAGCCATAGATGAGCGTAACTCCCGCTTCGGTTTCGCCCGTGGCGTATTCGGCCCACCTCTGGTAGAGCTCCACGATGAGCTGGGGTTGCCTTCGCCAGATGAGCCCGTGCGATGGGGCGATGATCTCCACCGGCACATCGGCCAGCTTCTCAATGGCCTTCAACACCGGCCTGCTGAACTTGGCCACGATGTTGACGTAGTAGCGCAGCGATTCCTTTTGATAGAACTCTGGATCCGTGCATTCATCGTCGAAGATGGCGCCGCGCAGGGCCCCGTAGCCGCCGAAGGCATCACAGGAGAAAAGGATGCGATGCGTCGTCTCATAGGTCATCATCGTCTCCGGCCAGTGGACAAAAGGCGTGGAGAAGAATTGCAGCGTCCTCCTGCCCAGGGAGAGCGTCTCCCCATCCTCGACGGCCCTAACGTTGTCGGTGACGCCGTAGAAGGACTCCAGCATGGTCTTGGTCTTCGCGGAACCCAGGATGACCGCGCCGGGCGCTATCTTCCTGAGAGTGTGCAGCACGCCGGTATGGTCCGGTTCCATGTGGTTGATGATGATGTAGTCAATCTCAGAAAGCTCCACGACTTCGGCGATGCGGCCGAAGAACTCGTCCGTCTTGAAGGCCTTGGCCAGGTCAACGATGGCCTTCTTCTCGTCGTTTATGAGATAAGCATTGTAGGAGACCCCCTCCCGTTCGATGGGCCACAAGCCCTCGAAGAGGTCAGTGGTTCTGTCGTTTACGCCTATCCAATAGACATCGGGTTTGATCTCAATGGGTGGCATGATTCCTCCCTACCAGTTTCTGGTGCAAAACTCAGCAGAGGCGGCTCCCATGCCGCCGACCTTGTCCTGAGCTTACCGAAGGGTTGCCAGGCGTGGGAGCCTGGCCTGCTGGTTTCGCAACAAAAACCATCTACAGCATTTTTGTCAGGCGGCGCAGGTGAGACTTCTCCTCAAGGATGATGTCGGAGATAGTGCCTCGTTCCGCCTCACTCACCATCTCGCGCAGGTCGTAGAAGAACAACAAGGTGTCCTTCTCGAATCCCATCGCCGCTCGCAGGGCTGTCTCCCGATCCTGGGCCTGCTTTGCCAACGTCAATCCTTTATCCGGCCCACCAAACAGGGCATCAGCCAGGGTCACCTGCAGATAAGCCTGATACTCATCGTACTGGACACCCACAGAGGACAGGTCAGGGTCGGGCCTCACCTTCTCCAGCATCTTCTGGAACACCTGGTAGTGTCCCCGCTCCTGGACAGCCAGGTCCTCGAAAAGGGCCTTCACCTCAGGATCGGCGCTTTTCGCGGCCACATCGTTGTAGAAAACTTCCCCATTCTGTTCGATCTCCATTGCCCATTTGAGGGCTTCGGCAACGGTTAAAAAAGCCATTCTTTGCTCTCCCTTCAAGTAAGCTATTTGGGGTATGTCTCCGCCAGATACTTGACAACTGCCTCTTGCTCCGCCTGGCTGAGCTGGGCACCCTTTCCCACCATGCGTTCCACGGTCGCTTTCCACTCCTCTTCCGTCTTCCTGGCCCCCTCCACTCGCGCCAGGTCATGGCAATTGGCGCATCGCTCCTCAAGCAAGGCCCTGCCATCAAGCGTGGACGGAGCGGCTTCCTCTTGCTCCGTGGCGGGAACAGCGGTCTCATCCTTGGCCCCGCCACAGGCTGTGAGCAGCGATCCCAAAAGCACCAGCAGGAGCATCATTGTGAGTATACGCTTGTTCATCCCATCCCTCCTGTAGTCATTTGCATAAATCAATCCACCTGAGCGAAGTACCATAGTGCGCTGGTGACGAAAGTGCCCAGGATCAACAAGCCTGTCGCTGCCCCCAAGGCCGTATTATAACGCAAGTAGCGGC
The DNA here is from genome assembly GCA_964592085.1 of uncultured Anaerolineae bacterium. Classification (GTDB taxonomy): domain Bacteria; phylum Chloroflexota; class Anaerolineae; order VGOG01; family VGOG01; genus CAZQDO01. Next base: position 3,546 of record CAZQDO010000394.1, read on the forward strand.
GGAATCGGTGGGTGATGGCCACTTTCAAAAGCAAGACCAGAATCGCCAGGGCGCCCATCACCACGTGCGCCTTCACGCGAGGCGCGTAGAGCTCATAGCCAAAGCCCACAACACAAGTCACGGCGACGGCCAGGGTCAGAACCAGTGCGGCAATCCCACCCTGACGATGCAATTGACGCAGCCGCTTCTTTTCAAAGGGCAATAGCCGCACATAGCCCCGCACCTGCGCCATCCCCAATGCTTGCACCAGGGACAGCACCAGGACGATGGTGGTGGCTACAGACTTCAGCATCTGCAAGGACATGCTCAAATGACCTCTGCTTGCAGTTCCTCCACCTGCTCTGGTCGCAACTTCTCCAGCGGTTGCTTCACCAGTGGCCCGGCCTTCAGTGCCGGCACTTGCTCCTCGTAAGCGGGTACGTCCTCTACGCGATAAAAAATCCCGATGGGGATGCGCTCTCCCCACTCATAGGCCAGCTCCCAGGCGGCGGTCTTGTCCGTCACATCGTGGTCGGTCTCCTCCAGTTTGTACACGCGGGGGTTGTAGAAATCATAGGAGCTAGGCCGGTTGAAGGTGACGCAGGGCTGGAGCACGTCCACCAGGGCGTAACCCGGATGCTGCAAAGCCTCGCCGATGAGCCACACCAGGTGGCGCAGTTCGCCAGGGAAGCCCCGGGCGACGAAGGTGGCTCCGGCGGCGATGGCCAGTCCCAGCGGCGGCACCGGACGGTCAATGGCCCCCTCAGGCGAGGTGGGAGTGACCATGCCGGCGTCGCTGGTGGGCGAGTACTGCCCCTTGGTCAGGCCGTAGACGCGGTTGTTCTGCACCACGTCCACGATGCCGACGTTGCGGCGAACAGCGTGCATCATGTGACTCAGCCCCATACCGTACCCGTCGCCGTCACCGTGGATGGCCATGATCTTGAGGCCATGATTGGCCAGCCTGGCGCCAGTAGCCACCGGCAGGGAACGACCATGGATGGTATGGAAACCGCTTACTTTCATGTAGTGCGGCAATTTGCTGCCACAGCCGATGCCGGTGAAGATGACCACCTGGTGAGGCGCGAGGTCCTGCTCGGCCAGGGCCATCTTCACCGCGTTCAAAATGCCATGGTTGCCACATCCCACACACCAGGTGGGCGGGACGGGGCTGTCAAAGTCTTTACGTGTGACCATGCTTACCTCCGTCAAGTTTCGAGTTTCGGGTTCGGAGTTTCGAGTTAAATGAACTCGAAACGCGAAACTCAAAACGCGGAACTCATAATGCGCTCTGGCGTAAACGCCCGTCCATCATACTTGAGGATCGCGCCGTCCATCTGGCGGCCGGTCTGGCTGCGGATGAGGGTCGCCAGTTGACCGGTGGCGTTGACCTCCACTGCCACCAGCTTGCGGGCTTGCTCAAAGGCCGCCGTCGCCGCTTCGACGGGGAAGGGCCACAGGTCCACGAAATGCAGCATGTTGGCCTGACCTGGCCGCTCCGCGTTCAGCCGATCCACCGCCTCCCGCAGCGGCCCGTAGGTGGAGCCCCAGCAGACAAAAGTGACTTCGGCCTCATCGGGACCGTATCGCTGCGGGCCGGACATCTCCTCGGCCATGCCAATCAGCTTGCGCTGCCGCTTCTCCACCTGCGCCGTTCGCATCTCTGGCTCTTCAGTGATGGCCCCACTCTCCTCGTGCTCGTTACCGGTGGCCACGTAGACCGCCTTGGGATGCCCAGGCACCGCTCGCGGCGAGACGCCCGACTCGGTGATCCGATAGCGCAGATACTCGCCGTCCAACGCATCCAGCTCCGCTTCGCCCAGCAGCTCGCCTCGCTCAATCTCCACTGCGTCGAAGTCGAAGGCGTCGAGCTCCAGGGTGCGAACCGCCACCGCCAGGTAGTGATCGCTGAGCACCAGGGCTGGCGTCTGGTACTTTTCCGCCAGGTTGAAGGCCCGCCATCCAGCCACGAAGCACTCTTCGTGAGTGCCCGGCGACAGGAGGAAACGCGGGAACTCCCCCTGCGAAGCGTAGAGCATGAAGAGCATATCCCCCTGCTCGTGGCGAGTAGCCAGACCAGTGGACGGCCCCGGCCGCTGAGCATTGTAGATGACCACCGGCGTCTCCGTTATGCCGGCCAGCCCCAGCGCCTCCACCATCAACGCGAAGCCGCCTCCAGAGGTCGGCACCAGCGCCCGCGCCCCCATGTGGGCAGCGCCGATGGCCATGTTGATGGCTGTGATCTCGTC
>CAZQDO010000395.1:0-5769 GCA_964592085.1 uncultured Anaerolineae bacterium
TGCTTCTCTAGCTCATCCCGCAGGTCTTCGTCTTCACGAGCGTACGCATAGAAGACCTCCACCTTGCCCCCCTCGTCCTCGGCAGGTGCCAGTTGCTCAGCCACTGATCCGCTGTCCGCCTGCGGCTCAGTTTCCGCTGATTGCCCTTCGGCGCGAATCTCCTCAATCCACTGAGGCACCACGACAAAGGTGTTATCAAGATGCCTTTCGAGTTGTTTGGTTACATAATGAACGACTGGCCTGAAGCGCGGCTCAAGGTTAAGAAGTCGGTCTGTATATGACCATTGCCCTGCATCGGTAGGATACACCTCAATTTCGGCTATCTCTGTGCCTTGGTAAGAGATGGTGTAGCTAATTACCCCATCCACTTCTTTCCGCTCGAAGCTGTAGACTGTTCGGTCCAGGCTGTTCAAGACGTGGACAATCTCAGCCTTGATTCTATCTATACTGATGCCCCCTTGGAAGATCCATTCGCCTCCCATGACAGAGACTTCCCCTTTCCACGGTTTTTCATCTGCAACCACCTCCCCACTGTCCACCTGTTGCGTATCTTGCTTGTCATCATCCGCTGGCACAACCCATCCTCGCTGAATCAGACGCTGATGAAGTAGCTCCCACTGAGGCTTCAACTCAGTCCAGTGATCTTCCTCCCGAACCAACACAGTTAACGTACTTCCGCCGCCAGGCATCTTTTCTGCCCTGATCCAGCCTCGCGAACTATGCGGTTGCGGGGCACGAAATGCTACCTCCAAGGGATTAACGTCGGGTCGCGTCTGCCAGTTCTTTGCAAAGGTGGTAGGCCATACGTGAAAAAGCATCTTGTTGTGGTCAGGGAATAGTTCCGTTCCAAGCATTTCGGCAGCGACGCCAAAGTCATGCGGCGTTCCTTTGAAGGCCGTCTCAAACATCTTGACAGAAGCCATGCTCATCCCCTCCCCAAACACAAAAAGCCCACCTGCCTTGCGACAGACGGGCTTCCGTGCTATACTATCCCTTGCCAGGCTGTCGCCACAGCTTGGCCGTCGCCAGGGGCGACATCCTGCCGAGAGGCTTTCTTCTATCTCGGTTCGCTTCGTGCCTGTTCAGTCTCTGTCGCCATGAAAACAGCTTCTACGGGAACCATAGCAACTTGATGCCATTCACTTTCGCCTTCGTTCTGGAGTTTTACGTCAGTAGTAGGGATAAATGGCCGCGCCGGAGCTATTGCTGCCTCTTGTGGCATGATCCGCACTTCCAGTCGCCCCCCCAGCGCTTCCACTACACGCCGCAGAAAGGAAAGCCTCGGTTGAGTATTCCCGCTCTCCAGGCGTGCAATGCTCGATTGTTTAGTGCCTACCAATTCCGCCAACTGTTCTTGGGTTAGACCGCGCATGATTCGCAGTCGGGCTACCTGATAAGCAGGCTCCAATTCTTCAACTGCGGCCCGAAACTCCGGGTCTTTCATTTGGTTGGCTTCCCAATCCTCAAAACGGATGTTCGTATTGGCACTCATTTCTCTCTCTCCAAGAACTCAACCATACGTCGCTCGGCAGTCTCAATGTGCCGCCGTGGGGTCTTCTGTCCCTTCTTGCGAAAGGCATGCAAGATTATGAAACGGCGTCCCTTATGAGCAAAATAAAACAGTCGGATTGGCCCTGGTTTCAACTCCCAGAGAGGTTTGTGCTCTTCTAACGGGCTGGCATAAGGCTCTCGTAGATTGATCCCGAACTCACGTAACAATCGTAGGTGATAATACACTTTTGCCCGCTCCCTCGCTTGCAATCCGTCAAGGTATTCAAGCACTGGGCTCGTGCCGCGTACAGTGGTAAGAAATTCGATCGTCCAGCTAAGTGGCTCTCTGGTCATCAGCCCACCCATATTATAACGCTATTGCTATAGAAGTCAAAATCTCACGAAGACGAACTCAGGGTTCTGCCCCAACTGCGCTTTTAGATCGTTCAGCGTCCTCGTGGTTCGTGCCTCCTCACAAAGTCGCCCATCCACTTCTCGGCCATGGCGATCTCCCGCCTCCATCTCGTAGAGTGAAGGGCTATCGGAATCCTGGCGGCGCTTTGCATGTTTTTTTGTTGATCCCCCACCCCGATTTGTTCCTCACGAATCGGCTAACTTTTCACTAGGCGAACAATGTGGTAAAATGTCTGTGTATCATTTCCGTAGACCTGATGCTCAGAGGCCCGTCCCTTCGGCTACACTCAGGGCAGGCCTCGGGCCGCCCCGGGGACGGGGCTCAGAGCTTGTGTTTGCGCTGGTGGTCTGTGTATAGTCTACGGAGAGCGGGAGGGAAGAATGGCCGAGAAGCTTCTGTTTCCTGGGCAACTGGATGATGAAAGCGTCATCATCTACGAGCGAAGATATTGGTTCACGATCATCAAGTGGATAAGGCGCCCCTTGCTTTTTCTCCTCGCCTCTTTGTTGATCGCCTGGGTCGTGACTGCACTCTCGCAACCCACCTCGGTCTGGAGCCTTGTCTCTTATTGCCCCGTCATTTTGGCACTCATCTGGCTCGTGTGGCAAGCCCTGGATTGGGGGAACGATCGCTACATCGTAACCGACAAGCGAGTGATTCACATCGAGAAAGTATACCTGACGCGAGAGAAACGGGACGAGGCCCCCCTGGCCATGGTTCAGGATGTCGTCGTTGACATGAAGGGCTTCATGACCCATTTGCTCTACTTTGGCGACGTAGTTATCCAGACCGCTGGCACGTTAGGCACGATCCGTTTCAAGGGCATCCAGAAGCCTCGCAAAGTCCAGGCCCAGGTTTTTGCTCTGATGTCGCGGGCTAAGGAGGCGACGCCCGTGGAGGAAGAACCGCAAGCCATACGCATTGTCCGCGAGATAGTGGGCTGGCCCGAACCGGCGCCCCAACCCCTCCCCGCTGCTGCTGAGGCGTTGCGCTGGGAGAGCGAGAAACCGAGACGGGCGCAACTCCTGGAGGTGGTCAGGATGATGATTTTCGCCAAACCGGTCTTTGGCGAAAACCAGACAATCTGGCGCAAGCACTGGTGGATTTTGCTCACAGAGATGGTCTCTCCCGCGCTTTCCTTTGTCATCGCGTTAATTCTCTGGTCAGCGGCTTCCATCCTCTTTGATTTCAGCCTTTGGTTTGATTTGCTTCTCTTCATCTCCATGCTTGCCGTCTGCGTGTGGATCATCTGGTTGGTTGTAGATTGGCGGAACGATCTGTACGTCATCACCGACGATCGTGCCATTGACATCGAAAAAATACCTTTCATTCGTGAACATCGTAGGGAGGCTGGTTTGGACAAGATACAAGACGTCCGCTATCTGCAGGAAGGCATTATCGCCACCAGGCTTGATTTCGGCAACGTGCGCCTGGAAACAGCGGGAGGGATAGGGGAATTCACCTTCGATTCCGTGCCTCATCCCCGGCAGGTGCAAATCGAGATATTCCATCGAATAGAGCAATTTCGCAAAGAGGCAGGCCGACGGGGAAGAGAGGCGAGACAACACGAGCTCCTCGATCTGTTAGGCCGCTATCACCAAGGGGCCCAGGGCTACGGTGAAACCGAGTCCTAAGCTCGCCTCGTTGACAAAAGCCCGTTTTCGTGCTATAGTTCCGATGCCTTCGTGACGTTGGTGATCATCACCTGGGGGAGGCCTTCGGCAAGCGCGTAGTCCCTCCGGTTGGCCTGGGGCTGCCGTATGCGAGAGAAGAAGTGAATGGATGATGAGGTATACTACCCATGAGAATCCTGGTGATTGACAAAGACGAAGAGTTCTCCAAAAGCCTCCGTTATTCTTTGCAGCGGGAGGGCCACCCCGTCTTCATTGCCCTCGATAGCTCCTCTATCCCAGCCCTGGTCGGGCGGCGTAAGCCCGATCTGATCATCCTCGACAAGAACTTGTTGGAGATCGAGGGTTTGCGCCCGTTCGCGTCCGTACAAGAGGACGTTGATATGCCCCTCATCCTTCTCGTCGCCCACGATAAAGAGGAGAGGCCAAAAGAAGGGGAGTTATTAGGGGAGCGCCTTAGAGCCTTTGAGACGAGCCATCTTCGCCGTGCGGAGGCGATTCTACGACGATTACGCGGACTCCTCGAGGAAAAGAGAACGGTCCTGAAGGTAGGCCAGTTGGCCATTTACTTTGAGAGGAAGCGGGTTACCTTTTACGATGAGTCATTGCCTTTGACCCCCATTCAATTCAATCTGCTGAGTTCCCTGGCCCTCGACGCTGGCCGGGTGATGGGGTATCGGGAGCTCCTGGAAACCGTATGGGGATACAAAGGGGAAGACAGCGAGGCGCGGGAACTCCTCAAGGTCCACATCAACCGCATGAGGCAAAAGATGAGAGCCGTAGCTGAGGGAGGGGAAAGATACATCCAATCGGTGCGGGGCTTTGGTTACAGGTTGTCCCCCCCAGACGAATAAAGTATAGGTCTTTGGCCGAACAGGGGATCTCTTGGGAAAAATGAGGGATCCCCTGTTTGCGTTCTGTTACCGATCCTTCACCAAAGTGTAACCGTTTTGTCACCAAATATTAACCGACTTGTTACTGACATCTGGGCGAATTTAGGTTATACTATTGCACAAGTAGTGAAGGATGCCAACCAAGCCCAGGAAGACAAGCGGATAGCCGGAGGGTAGCCAACCATGTCTGGAAGAGGAAATACCAAAATAACCCGGTGCCCTGAATGTGATGGCACCATCGTGTTCGGCACGAAGATGAAGCTGGGAGAGCACATCGAGTGCCGGGAATGTGGAGCGCTGCTGGAGGTCATCAGCCTGAACCCTCTCGAGCTCGACTATGCACTAGAAGACGAGGACTGGGACGACTGGGAGGACTGGGAGGAAGAGGTCTAGCTCCCTCTACAGGAAGGTTCCAGGCAGGCCCTATAAGAAAGGCAAACAACCCCGCAAACTTAAAGTTCGAAGGCCCGTCCTCGGGCCACCCCGGGGCCTGTCCTGAGCCCGCCGAAGGGACGGGGCTCAGAGCTTAAGTTTACGCTGATGGAAAGGCAAATAACAAGGAATAGCTAATCATGTCTGAGAAAGGAGGTGTCCCCAAAATGGCCCAGTGCCCTGAGTGTGGAAATCTGATCCGGTTGGACAAGAACGTAAAGCTGGGAGCACTCATCGCGTGCCCTGAGTGTGACTGGTTGCTGGAGGTCATCAGCCTGAACCCCCTCGAGCTCGACTACGCGCTAGGAGACGAGGATTGGGAGGATTGGGAGGAGGAGGAAGAGGAGGACATCTAGCTTCCCCCCCTGACTGAAAGCTCCATTACAAAAGCGCCTGAGGAAGTGAGCCCAACCCATTGGGTGGGGTTAGGGCTCATCTTTCCCTGCTTATCCAAAGACCCTAGAGTTAAGCGAGAGGGGGAGGAAATGATTAGAACCATCGTCTCCGTCCATCTCTTTCTCAAACCCTCTTGGGAGATGGACCTTGAGGGTATAGATTACATCAGTCCTGGAGTCCTGAGACGAAAGGGTGACGAGTTGCGCAAACGCTTGCACGCTGCGGCGGAGATCGTGGACAAGCTGCAAAGCGATGGTTGGCCCAGGGTATCCGGACAGGCGGCCATCTATGACCTGGAGTTCGTCTGGGGAGGCGATGGCGAAAGCGCCGAGAGGCGATTGAATGAGTTGGGCATTGACCGGGATGAGGTGGGTATCCAAGAGGTGGAGGAGTGGGATTAGAACCGCTTTGACAGATCGCCCCCAGTGTGATGCAATGCGGCGGTAAACACAACAGATCATGGAACAACGATGCGCCCTCGTACGAGGGCGCATTTTTTGGTGTTTGACGT
>CAZQDO010000396.1:0-5757 GCA_964592085.1 uncultured Anaerolineae bacterium
TGACCGAATCGCCTCGTAGAGAGCGTCCTCGTTAATGGTCCCCCCCCTGGCGCAGTTGATAATTCGCACGCCTTCTTTCATCGTCTCAAACTGAGGTGCGTCTATCAGATTGCGCGTCTCATCGGTCAGGGGCAGGTGCAGGGAGATGTAGTCGGCCCATTTCAGTAGTTCCTCCAGGGAGACGAACTCCATCTCCAGCCCCCTGGGATCGGCAACGTAGGGGTCGTGCGCGATGACCGCCATCCCCAGAGCCAGAGCCTTCTTAGCCACCAGCCAGCCGATGCGACCATAGCCCACCAGGCCCAACGTCTTGCCCGTGATCTCGCTGCCGCTGAACTTCTTCTTCTCCCACTTCCCGGCCCTCATTGAGGCTGTGGTCTGTGGAATGCGCCGCGCCAGCGCGAACAGGTAGCCGACGGTCAGCTCGGCCACCGCGTTCGAACTGGCTGCGGGGGTGTTCATCACCTCGATCCCCTGGGCTTTGGCGCATTCGACGTCAACGTTATCCAGGCCCACGCCAGCGCGAACGATTAGCTTGAGGTTCTTACCTGCCTCAATGAGCGGCTTCCGCACTTTGGTCGCGCTGCGGACGACGATGACATCGTAGCCGCCGATAATTCTCTCCAACTCCTCAGTAGCCAGGCCGGTCTTGACGTCCACTTCGATGCCAGCCTGGCGCATCATCTCGACACCTTCGTTGGCGATGGGATCGCTAACTAAAACCCTCATTGTCAAAGTACCTCCACCATTGGTTTGCTATCTGATACCTTCACGGCTTTGTCATGAAATGTGTTTCTACGTCGGCTAGAAATTCCTCGAAGTGGACAGGAGGACAGGGCACATGCTGATCTGGATCGTGAAATGGGTGTCTATGCCAGCCCACCTTGGCGTTGTCTACGCCGTAGAGCCTACCCTCTTCTTTCACCAGCGCAAAAGCTACTTTGTCAGTCGTCACGTTGTAAAAGACATTGATGAACGTATTTGTGACTGTCAGATGCACCCGGACACTGAGGATGTCGACATCTACTACGCGCTCCTCAATACGGCTGACCAGGGGAGAGCGATTGCAGGCTTGCTGCAACTTATACAGCAGTTGCCTCGTCGTCATGGCAGCCACGCGAAGCTCTCCATCAACCGCCGACGGCGTGTGACTAGTGACTCCCATTCCAGGTAGTCCCACTCCGCTTGATAGGCGTAGTGTTCCTCTCGATCTTCAGTCTCCCATATCTGTTTGTATGTTTCGAATGGCATCCCGTACTTCCCTTCATACCGACGGAGGGCAGCGTCAATCTCGGCCAGCTTTTGGCGTGCGTAGTCACGCATCATCAGCGTCAACGCCACGTCGGTCCGCGCCTCTCCCGTCAACTCTGTGAGAGCCCGCATGGTCTCTTTGGGCAATACGACTGTCGCTTCACTCATACCTGCACCTCCCGGTCGAACTCGTGCTATAGATCCCAGATCTCCTCAATCAGGCCCGTGAGCCAGCGCATGTCGTCCAGGGTGAGGTCGCCCATGTGGGCAATGCGGAAGATTTGCCCTTTGAGCTTGCCGTAGCCGTCACCGATCACCGCCCCGTGTTCGGCCAGGGCCTTGTTCAACTCGGGTACACTGAGGCCCCTGGCGTTCACGATGGGGGTGAGGGTGTTGGAGAGGTAGCGCTCGTCGGCGTAAAGGGCGAAGTGCCGGCGAGCCCACTCGCGGGTGAACTCAGCCATGTCGATGTGGCGCTGAAAGCGCGCCTCCAGTCCCTCGGCCAGGATGTCGTCCATCTGCTTGTTCAGGGCGAAGAGGTGGCTGATGCTTGGCGTGGCTGGCGTCTGGTTCCTCTGGTAGTACTTGAGCATGACGTGGAAATCGAAGTACCAGCCTCGGTTCTTCACCCCTTTGGCTCGGTCCAGGGCCTTCTGGCTGACGGAGCACACAGTGAGGCCAGGCGGCAAGGCGAAGGCCTTCTGCACCCCGGCGATGCAAACGTCTATGCCCAGCTTGTCCACCTCGATCCTGGCTCCGGCCATGGAGCTGACGGCATCCAGCAGCCAGCAGACATCGGGGTATTTCTTCATGACCTCGGCAAGCTCGTAGATGGGGTTCATCACGCCGGTGGAGGTCTCGTTGTGCGTCATGGTTACGGCGTCGTACTGGCCGCTGGACAGCTTCGCCTCGATCAGCTCTGGGGTGATGGCCTGGCCCCAGTCCACCTCCAGGGTATCTGCCTCTTTGCCGTTGGCCAGGGCCATGTCGCGCCAGCGGGCGCCGAAGGCTCCGTTGATGGCGCACAGTACTTTCCTGCCATCCCTGACACAGTTCCGCACCGCTCCTTCCATGACGCCCGAAGAGGCTGAGGTAAAGAGAAAGACCACACCCTCAGTGTAGAGCAGCTTTTTCACCTTGTCTGTCACTTCGGCCTGGAGGTCCACATACTCCTTGAAACGATGCCCGATCATCGGCGTGGCCATCTCCTGCAGGATCTCGTCCCTCACGTGGGTTGGACCGGGGATAAAAAGCTTCTTGTACATCGTTTGCCTCCTCGGTACTCTGTTACCAGGTATTATACCAATTGCCCATCTAAATGCCGTGAATGAGAGGTCAAGCGCCGGTTGAGTAGCTGCGAGCAGATCGCGAGCAGCGTATCGAAGACTTTGTTGAAAAACGTCAGGTCGTGGGCCGGATCCCCACTCAGGAGCGCCGGAGTCCCGAACTTGTTCGGGGTGTCCCCACCGGGGCGTCGTTTTGTGGACAGAAGCCCCCCTAACAAGTTAGGGACTCCCACCGGACGAGCATTTTTCAACAGAGTCATCGAAACCAAGCGTTTCTGCACGCTTCGTGCCCTTGGTTTCGATACGGCCTTCGGCCTACTCAACCGGCGGACACTCGCTTCTTCACGGTGCTTCATGCAGTAACTGATATTATATACTGGACAGCTAACAGCGTCAAACTCGCTATCACTTGCTGCCTGTTTCCTCGACCGCCCGGCGCGCTGCCGCCAGATTGGCATCGGGAGTGGGTCCCCTGATCACACAGGCCGGCGCCAGGATGAAGCCCGTCCGCCCGGCTTGGGCGATGGCATCGTGCGCCTCGGCCAGGACGTCTTCTTCTGTGCCATTGAACAGTGTCTCTAGCGACAGTCCCCCGGCCAGCGTCTTCTTGGTCATCTGGCGTGCCTCGGCCAGGCTGGGGCCACTGACGCGATCTGCCCAGTTGATCACGTCTACGGGATAATCGGCCACCAGATCGAGCATCAGATTTTGCTCGCACTCGCGCGGCCTGGTTAGCCGTGGCTGGCACACATGCAGCATTGTTACCCGTGCCTTGCCTGCCAATGACTCCAGAACCGGCAGATCATAGGCTGCGCCAAACTCCTCGTATTCTTCTCGGCTCAGGGCGTTGTAGTTGGCCAGTTGGGTGGCAAAAAAGAAACCCGACGCGCCCGCTTCCAGGCAAGCAGCGGTGAAGTCCCGCAAGACATCGCGGATGATTGCCAGGCCAGCGTGCAGTTGGCGCGGCGACTGACGCAGATCTTCGATGACCCGCTCTCCAGAGACCCTGTCCCCACACAGCTTGTAAGCGATGGTCATGGGGTTGAAGACGGTCATGATGAACGGCGCAGTTCCGTCCAGACCGTCTGCTACATGGTGGATCATCTCCAGTTCCCGCCTCAAAGCTCCTTTGGTTACATCCAGTCTGGGCAGCGTTTCCCACCCTTCAGCCGAAGCTATCACCGGTTGCACTGCCAGGGGCGAGAAGTCGTCATCGGTACCGAAACGAATCGTGGCCCCCCAGTCCTGAATAGGATAGAGTCCGCTTGGCATCAGTTTGACCAGGTCGGTGTCGAACTGCCGATGCAAGGCCAGGGTGATCTCGGCCAGTTGGCCGGGCGACCGATCCTGCAAATGATAGTGCTTCCACAAAACGATCGGCACCCGATCAACCTCCTCTCCATGCAGCGCTGCTTCGACTCTTTCCCATTTACTCATTTTCTTCATCGTCTGTGATCTCCTTCTTTAATGATTTTTCTCCGCCAGCTCCATCGAGGTAAGTGGCGAAATGAGGATACAGGTCCTTGGCATTGGTCACTTTCTCCAAATCCAGGTTCAGCTCACTGGGATACATGATGAAGGGGTAGTCCTGGGGGCCGCCCAGGCCGCCATGAGTGGCCACCTGATTCTCGAAGCAGACCACCTCTCCGTCCCTGCGCCATGCACCGAAGACGACGATGTCGCCGCTGTGAGGGAAAGAGGCTAACTGGCGCAACTGGCTGGCGGCAAGCTCAGGTTCTGGAAGGGGGAGAAGGGGATTCTGGCCGCGGACTTCTACCTTTTCGCTGAGAGTGAGAGTTCCATCTTTCCCTATGACAACTGCCTCTTCCTCTTCGCGCCCTACCACCAGGCCAATGCCCTCGTGTTCGATCAGCCTGTTGAGCAGTTCGGGGTAGATGAGGGCAATCTCGCTCAGGTTCATCGGGCGAGGGATGACGTTGAAGTAGACGTGGGACATGGAGCCGGAGTTTCGGACCACGATGTCGCCCCTCTTGCTGAGGTCCCAGGACGTGTCCTCATCCACTTCGGCAGAGCTCAGTGCAGGATCCACAACCAGCCTCTTGTCCACGAAACGATAGGTGGCTTGCAGCAGGCTTGCGCCTCGCTCGGAGAGCCGGGCTTCCATTCCCTTCAACTCCTCCAGCAGGAACAGCGCTTTGACCGCTGATGGCCTCTCGTCGCCGCCACGCTCGTCGGTGAAGATACCTTCGCCTATTTGCTCGGTGATGTATTGGCCCAGGGTGCGGCCGTAGGCTTTCTTGAACGGGACAGAGGGGGTCAGGCCGTGATCCGACAGGATGTACAGGTCGTAGTGCCGCTTTCGATACTGCGTCCTCATGCGGTCAATCTGCTTGATCTGGTTATCAATACCTCGTAAAGCTCTGAGCGCGTCGGGGCTGCCTATCTTGAAATGGTGAGCGACCTCGTCGTAGCTGTAGTAGTTCGTATAGATAGCTGGCATGCCGCGATAAATGTCTATCAGGCAGGCGAAAGTCTGTATCTCGCGGAAGACGACGTTGGTCATGATCTGCAGAAAGGGAGAGAGGACGCTGAAGGGCCGGTGATAACCCGGCACGAAAAGGGCCACGATCCGCTTTCCCAGGTCAACGAGATACCCCCACGAGGAAAGCACAATGACTCGTAGCACCCGCAGGGGGCTGAGCAGGAACAGAAGCAGGAACCAAACCCCTCGCACGTTCTCGAAGAAGCGCTGGCTGCTCATGGCGCCCAACGTGAAGAGCGAGAGCCTGGCATCGCCGTCGAACATGTTCACGTAGCTGGAGCCGCCCTGCAGAATGCCTCGCCGACCGGCGGAGATGCGATCTTGCATGGCCTTGACCAAACCAGGCAGCTTGCAGACCACCGAGGTGTTGCTCTCCTTCTCGTACCAGCGGAAGGCGGGGATGTCGAAGTTGTTGCCAAACATGATGCCTGCCTGGACCGCGGGGGTGGTGCTGGGCAGGCCACACCGCCAGCGGGCCAGCTTAAAAGTCGCGCCCTGATCCCTGTCCTGAGCCACATCGCTTGTACTGAGGTCGCTTTGCTTACGCATCGAAGTGAAGGGTTGCGGAAGGGTCTTCCTCTCTCCTAGCAGACGCTTCATGTAGGGGGCATAGCCTTTGGCCATCGCTTCGCGCAGATGATCATAGGCCAGACCATCTATCTGGAGGATGATGAAACCTCGTTTCTGATCGCTGACCTGGCTCTCTTCCAGCCCCAT
>CAZQDO010000397.1:0-5754 GCA_964592085.1 uncultured Anaerolineae bacterium
GTCACTGGTGGTGTGTTGGGGTTGACGGCCATCCAGGACCAGTCTCTGGAGGAGGAATACCTCCCTGCAGGGCCAACGACTACTGGGGGTGTGCTGCCGACGGCGACTGCGGGGATGGATCTGCGTGGTGCCGGCCAAAGTCCTGCCCCGGCAACGGGCCACCAGGTCGTGGCCGTTCCCTCTTCGCCTCCTCAAGACGTTTCTGTGACCATTCACGGCGTCGAGGATTTGGACGAGGAAGGCGGCTGGGACACTTCGCTGCCTGAGGGGCCGTCAGGGGATTACGCGTGAAACGGCGAACGCACCGGCGCATGCTTTTCTTTGCCCAGGTGTCGATTGTGGTCGGGCTGGGGCTGGCGGCTCTATGGAACGTGGGAAGCCTGCTTTTCCCCGCAGGTGATCTACAGGTTGGGCTGCCCGACCCCGGCTGGTTCGGGGTCATCCTGGTCGTTCCCGGCCTGCTGTTGTGGCTGGCGGCGCTGGTTGCTCCCCGCCTGTCGGCCCTGGGTACCCCGGTTTACGGCGAGACGTACCGCCTGGTCTACGACGCGCCGCACGGCTGGGGGGACGATCAAGCTCGCTCGGCTTTGATGGCACTGGCCAATTCTGCAGGGCTGGGCATCACCTGGGCTCGAGACGGCTTTCAGGGGGGAGATCCCCAGCAACCTATAGGTCCCTCCCGGCGGGAGGGAGGGACAGGCACCTCATCAGGGACAGGTTGCTGGTTGTCTGTGCCCGAAGGGTGGGGAGATGTCCTCGGGCGACTGGTCAAGGACGTCTTTCCCGGCGGTCAGGTCGAACTCGACGAAGCACCGATGCCGGGCGACGGCGTACTCATCCTGCGCTGGCGAGAGGAACCCTCTGCTCTGGATGATCTCTGCCGGCTGGAAGGCGTCGAGGGTGTCTACTACCGGTGGCGCGACCCGCAGACGGCCACAGTCGCGCTGTGGGGAGCCGGGGCCAGGGATGTGGCCCGAGCTTTTGCCCGGCGGGGCGATCTGCTGAGTGAGAGTGGCGATACGTTGCGCCGTCCTCCCTACGTCGGCGAGAATCCGTGGTCGGATCTGCCGCCCTTCCCGCCGTCCCGGGCTAATCCGGGGCTGGCGGCCGTGTCGCGCCTGGAGCGAGTGGCTCCTGCTCTTCGAGTAAATGGCCCGGCCCTGGTGGTGGGGCGCGACTCCGAGGGCGCGCCGGCAGGCCTCGCTTTGCCCGGGCTGGAGCGGGCAAGACCGTTGTGGGTGGTCGGCCAGGCGGCCGAAGAGGTGGCCGTCAGCCTGGCCACCCAGGCGATGCGGGCCGGGATTGCCACGTGTTTCCTGGATGCCAGAGGCACCGCCATCTCCACACTGGCGCGGCGGATGATGCGCGACGTGGCTGCCGGACGGGTGCTGGTGTGCGACGTGGAAAGGCCGGCGCAGACCCGCTTTCGCCTCAACCCGCTCTGGCTGCCGGCGTCACCGGAGACCTGGCCTCGCATCCTGCCGGCCTGGTTGAACTGGCTGCGCGAGTTAGGGGTCACACCGGGCGGGTTGGGCCAGGCGGCTTACCGGCATACCCAGGTCGCGGTGCTTCTCTCCACGCTGGTCGCCGCCGGGCAGGGGGTGGCCCTGGACCTGCCGGGGCTGCGCAGCGCGCTGGACCTGGTCGATTTCCTGCCCGTCGTGGACGCCGAGACCTTGCCCTACGACCCGCGCCGGCTCCTGGGAGAGGAAGCCTGGCAGTGGTGGCTGAGCGAGGGGCGGACCACCCCAAGCTTCGACGTGCATTTGCGCCTGGGGCACCTGCGCGACCGGCTGGACGCGCTGCTGGGCTTGCCCGAGTACAGCGTCTTGTGGCAGGCGCCGTACCTCGACCCGTTGACGGCGCTGGATGACGGGGTGAGCGGTTTGCTCTGGCGCTTGCCCGACCCGCGCCGCCGCCTGCGGGCCTACGTTACGTCCCAGTTCCTGGCGCTGGCGACCCTGTTGGCCACCTGGCCATCAGATCGGCCGTTGCTGGTCTTCTTGCACGAATTGAATGCCGGCGCCTGGGTCGGCCATCTTTTGAGATTTGCAGCCGCCCGGCTCGTGTCTGTGGCCAGGCAGACGCCGTCGCTGCCGGACCGTCCATACCCGAAGGCTATCCTGGTTTCACGACTGGGCAGGGAGGACGCAGCGGCGGTACAGTCGCAGTTCTTTCCCGGTGTGCGCCCTGGGGATCTGCGTCGCCTCCCGGAGACGCGGCTGCTGTTCTCACAGAATGGCGACTTCGGCACGGTAGATTTACTGGAGTAGCTCTTAGAGAGGAATTGTTTCGATATGAGAGGATACACTCACGCAGTTTTTGGATTGACTACTATGGTGGCCGTGAACGCACTGACCGATTTCGTGCAGCCGCACGTGATCGAGGGCGTCCCCGCCGGGCTGGCTATCTGTGCCGCCGCCGCGATCCTGGGCGGCCTGGCGCCCGACATCGACGCCGAGGACTCGGCCATCAAGCGGGAAATGGGGACGGTCGGATCGGTGGCTTCGTTTGGCCTGAGATCGCTTGGCGTGAAACATCGTGGCCTGACCCACTACGGGGTGACCACCTTGCTGGTCATAGCGCTGAGTTACGCGCTCGGCGGCTGGTTGGGCTATCCGGATGCCGGCCTGGCTTTCGGCCTGGGCTACTTCAGCCACGTGGCCATCGCCGATGCAATGACCAAACACGGCGTGCCGTTGTGGTGGCCACGACCCGGCAAGTTTCATCTGTTGCCCCGTGCATTTCGGGTCAAGACCGGCAGCCCGGCCGAGGCGTTGGTTGCCCTATCGGCTGTTTTTGTGCTGGTCTGGTTAGGGTGGGGCATGGTGTCCCTGGATCTTCTGAAGTCGTTGCTCTGACGAGACACGAAAAAGGGAACTGGTATGGGAAACCTGGTATTGGTTGTGGATGACGTGCCGGACGTACGGCAGTATCTCGTCTCGGTTCTCAAGATGGGGGACTTCAGGGTCGTTACAGCAGACGACGGAGCAGAAGCTGTTCGACAGGCAATAAAACACATGCCCGACTTGGTCCTGATGGACATTCACATGCCCAAGATGTCCGGTTACGAGGCGGCCCGCTTTCTAAGGTCCTTACCGGGCGTACAGGATATCCCTATCGTCTTTCTCTCGGTGCTCTCGACGCGAGGACATATGGAGAGGAGCCGAGAAATAGGTGCAGTCCGACACGTGACCAAGCCCATCAGTCCGGATACTCTGTTACAGGTCGTGCGAGATACCTTTATAAGCCGCGCTGCTGCAGTGTAGGCAGAGCAACGCCTGGCGCATTCTGAGGCACGGGGCAGAAAGCTATCGAAGCGATGGTCAAAAAGTTTTAGATTAGAGTGAAAAGAAGACCAAGAAAAACGGCAGACAAAAGACATTGTGTGCAATTTTTAGCCGAAAAACAACGCGAAATGGGATGTTTTGAGACCGCTAAGGCTCAAAAAAAACTGCGCACAATGATTCAGTGACCGAAAACAAGTCACCGGAAGGATATTCATAGAGGGACAGGCAAATGCCCATCATATCCCAACTGACCGGGCGAAGAAGCATGGGAAGCACCGCTTCGCCGCTGAAACCGAAAATGGTGTTGGCCATCGTTCTGGGCGTCCTGCTGCTGGTCGCCGGGGTGTGCTTTGCCAGCTACCAGGTGCCGGTGAAGGAGCTGACCGCCCGGAGAGGCAATTTCTCCTTCATCCCCCGCGACGCCCGGCAGACCTTCGTCGAGTATCGGGGATTGGCCGGTCCGGCAGCAGCCGGGGCTTTCGCCCTGACCGTCGTTGGCTGGGCTGCGGCCGAGGTGCTGGCCCGGGCCTGGCAGAAGCGGCGCAACGAGGAACTGGCCGCCAACGCCGTTTTGCTGCGAGTGGCGCCCCGCGTGGACGAGAGTAGCAAATGGCAGGCGGCGGCCGACCTGTGGCGGGCGATCCACTCCACCCTGGCCCGACCCGGCTGGCAGACGTGGCTGGGCGCCGGCATGCACCTCTGCCTGGAGATGGTCCAGATGGCCGGGGAGCGGGTGGCTTTCTACCTGTGGGCTCCGCACCCGGTGACCGAAACCATCGTCCGCCAATTGCGCGCCACCTACGCCGGCCTGGAGGTCGAAATGCTGGTGAAGAGCGGCCAGGATGGCTCGCCGACGGGGGAGATCGACGACTATTTGGACAAGGCAGGGGGCGAGAATGCCCAATGGCTATGGGCCGACCTGGGGCTGACCGGCGAGCCGTGGCGCTCGCTGCGCTCCGATTTCGCCGCCGACCCGCTGCCGTCCTTACTCTCCACCCTGGAGGGACTGGCGCCAGGGAACGAGCTGGCCGCCATCCACTTCATCCTGCGCCCGGCCGCCGACGGCTGGCAAGGTGAAGGGGAGGCCTTCGTGCGCAAGATGCGCGGCGACGACCTGAAGCCCGGCCAGCCTCGACCCAAGTTGGGGACGGCGGAGCGGGAGATGCTGCGCCGCATCGAGCGCAAGGCCCAGGCCCGCGGCTACGACCTGTGTCTGCGCGTGGCCGTGGCCGGGCAAGGGGACGTGGGTGGCAACCCTTCGGCTGAGCTCAGGATGAACCTGGACCGCCTGGTGCGCGTCTTCGACCAGTTCGGTGAGGACAATATGCTGGGCGTGCGCCAGAGCGGGGACGGCAACGACCTGTACCGGGTCAAAGGCCGTTTCTTCCCGGCCGGCTGGGGGCGCAGCGTGGTCAGCGTGGAGGAGCTGGCGGCCCTGGCCCACCTGCCCAACCGCGACGTGACCGGCGTGTCCATCTTGCGCGCCCGGGCGCGCACCGAAAAGCCCAGTCCGGTCTCGTTCCTGGGGCCGGGGGAGCAACGCATCGTGCTGGGCCGTTTCGCCGACGTGCCTTCGTTTGGCAATGAGTGGAACGGCGTGCCATATCCCCTCCCCGCCCTGAGAGGGTTGCTGAACCTGCCTGCGGACGGCACCAACGGCGCCGGCGCAGGGACTTCTGAAATGGAGCGTCCGGTCGGCATCCCGCTCATCGATGCCCGGCGCCACTTCCACGTCATCGGGCCCACCGGCGTGGGCAAGTCCACCTTGCTGCTCAACATGATCTACCAGTACCTGGCCAACTTCCCCGAGGCGGCCGTCTGGCTGCAGGAGCCGCACCAGGACCTGACCCACAAGCTGGTCAAACGCGTCCCCCTCTGGCGCGAGAAGGACGTGATCTGGCTGGACGTGATGGACCCCGAACGCGTCATCGGCATCAACCCCCTGGACGCGCCGCAAGGGGCCGATATGGATGCCCTGGCGGCCGACGTGATGGGCGTCATCAAGAAGGTCATGGGGGCCAGTTGGGACACGGCGGTGCAGATGCAGGAGATCCTGGACAATGCCCTGCAGGCGGTGCTCGCCGGCCAGCCGGAGCCCACCATGCTGCACGTCTACAAGCTGCTGACCGACGCCGATTACCGCTACGACCTGACCGCTCGATTGAGCGATGCGGTGGCCGCCCCGTACTGGCAGAGCCTGGAACTGAAGAAAGAGCGGGAACTGGATGCCATGCTGTCCGTGCCGCGCCGGCGCATCAACGCCTTCCTGCGCAACCGGATCGTGCGGCGCATCATCGCCCAGCCGCGCAGCACGGTCGACTTCCGGGCGGCAATCGACAACGGCAAGGTGATCCTGGTGCAACTCGACAGCCGTATGGGGGGCAGCAACCGTACCTTCGTCGGGGCTATGATGATGTACAAGCTCTTCGGGGCAGTGATGAGCCGCATGGACGTCCCCGAAGAG
>CAZQDO010000398.1:0-5750 GCA_964592085.1 uncultured Anaerolineae bacterium
ATGGCGGCTCACGTGGTCGGCTCCGAGGCGAAAGCGATTCCACTGCATCCCCAGTCGGTCCAGGACCGGCGACAGTTCGCCAGGCGTGGTCAGCCGCCGAAAGACCTTCACTTCTGGACGAGGGCTGACGACGAAGGCCAGCAGTTCGTCGCCGGCGATGTAGTAGGCCAACAGGCGTGCCTCCGGAGGCAGCGCGGCCTGGATCGCCTCCAGGGAGAGCGGCTGCGACACGTCGAGATAACCAGGGCCAATGGCCTCCAGGCGCAGGCGCAGGCGACTGATCTCTTGCTCGTGGTGGTGCGCCTGACCCCGCAGTCGGGCCATGCGGAGACCACGCTGGGCATCCTTCTTATCGCTGGTATCGGCAGCTAGCAACTCGTTGTAAATCAGGTCCAGATCCGCACGCAGTGCCTCCAATTGCTGCTGTAAAGCGGCATCGGCCTTATCGGCTTCGGCGGCCTGGAGATGAGAATCAATAGCGCCGGCCAACAGGTCCAATAAGGCTCTCGACCGGGCTTGCTCTGCGACGGCGAAGGCCTGCCGCAATCCATCCTCATCGCCGCGGGCCAGGTACAATTGAATCAAGTCCTCGTAGGGCGCCAGTTTGTCGCGCAGGAAAGCGGTGCGCAGGGTCTCCTGGGGCAGCGTGGTCCGCAGGCGCTCGATTTCGGCTATAGCTTGTGTCAAATGGTGCAGGCTCTCGTCGGTGCGACCCTGGAGGCGACATAATCGGCCCCGTCGGGCGTGGGCTCGATAGCGCAGTTGGGGCAGGGCCAATGTCTTGGCCTGGGCCAGGGCTTTTTCCAGGTGGGCCAGCGCGGTCTCAGGAGACTGATCGGCCAGCAGGTCGGCCAGGCGCAAGTGCGCGTAGGTGCCTTGCACAGCCAGACCCAGTCGCTCGCAGAGGGTCAGGGTGTCATGGGCAACGGCCAGGGCTTCATCGCCACGCTCCAGCGACTCCCAGAGGCCGGCCTGTTCCAGCCAGACGATGGCCAGCCAGGGCTCGTTGCCCAACTCGCGGAAGATGGTTTCCGCCTCCGACAGGGCTGCTTCGGCAGCAGCCGGCTGTCCCAGAGCAGCCAGGGCAGCTGCTTGGCGGACCAGGGCTTGGCCTTGTTCGTAAGGCATGGAGGCGGTCCGAAAGCTAGCCAGTGCCTCTTCACAGGTTGCCAGCGCCTCCGGATAGAGATTGAGAGCCAGGTACGCGGTGGCGATTTCCAGGTATAGGGTACCACGCTCGACGCCAGGCCCCAACGCCTCAAAGGTCCGCCGCGCTGTCTCAAAGGCCTCCAGCGCGGTGGAGTGGTCGCCCATCAGCGAGAGGGCCTCGCCGCGATTGGTTTCGGCCTGGGCGGTGAGGAGGGTTAGGCCCCTTGTGGTGAAGATAGCTGCCGCTTCCTGAAATGCCTGGAGAGCTTTACTCCCTCGGCCCAGACTGACGAACGTCTCGCCGCGATTCTGGTGGACGTGGCCGAGCCGCTCACTTTGATCCAACGCCGTGTAGCCAGCCGCCGCCCGGTCGAAGGCAGCCAGGGCGTCGTTGTAGCGTCCCATCACATTGTAGATCAACCCCTGGTTTTGAGCCACCAGGGCAGCTATAAAAGGATCTTTGGTCTCAGCGAGGGCTCGCTCCCCAGCCGCCAGTGCCTCCGGGTAGCGGCCCAGGCCAGCCAGGGCGTGCATCTCGCCTACCCTGGTGCGGACAGCGTCTTGGGATCGGCCAGCAGCCAGGAAGCCCTCCCGGGCGGCAGCAATGAGCGGCAGGGCTTGAGTCCATTCACCGGCCAGGGCATGGGCCTGGGCGCGCAGGTAGCGGGCCTGGGCAGCGGCCAGGGGAGCTGGAAGCTGCTCGGCCAGCCCGGCCAGGAGCTCTGCTAACTGGGCGCCCCGCGAGGGACTGTCCCGCACCAGAGCATCACCGGCCGCGGCCAACGCTTCCAGGGTCTCGGTGTCGTACCGCCCCTGTTGGCGCAGGAAAGCGGCCCCAGCCTCAGCGTTGGGTTGGGCCAGCAGGCCGTCAATCAGTTCAGCCAGTGGTGAGGTCAACGTGCTCAAGTGTGATTTCCCCTTCGTCACTCACGAGGACGAGCGTGTAGTCACTGCCAGGAGTGGCTTCAAAGGCGAACTCGCCTAATTCGTTGGTGTTGGTCAGGCCAAGCTCTTGCTCCCCGTCCAGCAGTTGCACGGTGCAGTCCGCCATGTCCAGGTCCGGGTTGCGGGGTAGGGCCTGACCCAGGATGCGCACCCGACCTGACCCCGCTGGCAGCAGGTGGAGCTCAATGTCCATCTGGTCGGTGGTGTAGAGCAGTTGGCCAGGCTCGGACGGCCCACTCCGGACGCCGGCCAGAGCCGGCTGGAGCCGGCTGTCGAAAGTCAGTTGGGCCACCAGGCGTTGGAAGAGGCTCGGTTGGCGTCGCTCTTCGGCCCAGCGGCGGAAGTAGTTACGCAAAGCCTCCCGCACCCGCTCCGGCGGGGCTTCGAGGGGCATGGCCCGACGGAAGGCGGTCAGGGCTTGCAGCCAGGCCAGGTCCGCTTGCGTGAGTGGGTCAGCGTCGAACAGCCGTCGCCTCACTTCGGCCGCTTCGCTCTCCGAGAGGCGACCGTCTACCAGGTCGGCCAGGGTTTCAAAAGGGATCCGTTTCTGTGGGGCCATCTCTCTCCTCCTCAATGGCGCGCTGTAGAGCCAGGACGTTAGATCATCTCATTCAGTTATGCTACTGGAGGGAGCGAAAAATACATGTCAGCCATCCTCGAGTAGGAGGGCTTTGAGCTTGGCCAGGCAGCGGGCGCGGGTGGGGCCGATGCTGCCTTCAGGCATGTTCAGGCGGGCGGACACTTCGGCGTAGGAAGGTTCGGTTTGGTCAAAGTACAAGGCCAGCAGAAGTTGCCGGCAGCGCCCGCCCAGGCGATTGAGGGCTTCCTGCATGGTTTGCAGCATCTCCCAGCGGTCAATGGGATCGGGGGCCTGGCGGCCAAGCAAGAGGGTACTCTCGGCGATGTCCTCTTTTTCGCCGGGCAGCTCTTTGCCCAGCCGGGTCATGGCGCGCCAGGTGTGACGGCGGGTCACGGTGGTCAGCCAGCCGCCCAGATTGGCGTCGTCGGGCAGCCGCTCTATGCTTTGCAGCAGGATGATGAACACCTTCTGCGCAACGTCGGCAGCGTCGGCCTCGGAGAGGCCGTGGCGGCGGGCGATGGAGAAGACGAGGCGCTCATAGCGGGCGATGAGGGTCTCCCAGGCACGCTCGTCGCCTCGGCGACAGGCGATGATGAGTTTGCGGTCGGTGTCAGACATGGCAAATGGCCAGGGCAAGGTTTCTCGGCACACCCAAATGGGGTGCGGTTGACAGGGGACAAGGTTCTTTGCTACACTTGAAGTATACCACAAGCAGCGAGGGTTGACAAGGGGGCTTCTGGGCGGAGGGATCGTGTATCCTGTTCAGGAAACTCAGGCTCAGGCGGCTTCACTCATTGACGCTTGGAGTTGGCCCGGCGCAACATGGTTCTCAATGGCTTGGCTGGCCGTGACGATAGGTATGTGGAAGTGCTCTTCGGAGCCAGCCTTGACGCCCGCCGTGACATGCTGATCATCGAAAAGCTCTCCCAGTCCTCCGACCACCCGATTCTGCTCACCTTTCCGGAGTCAGAGTATTTGGAGGGGTTGGTGTGTCGGGTGTTATAAAGACGTGTTTGAAACAAGTGGGGAAAAAGCCCCTATCTCTTCTCGAGGTAAGGGGCTTTTGTCGTGGTCGGGGTTGTGGCTTTACAGCTTTACAATACAGCTTGGACAGAACCTCGCGATAGGGCATTCACGACAACGTGGATTTTGAGGAAGACAGTAGTTCCTGCCGAGGAGGACCATCCCGACGTGCAAATCCCGTCTCAGATGTTTGGGAATCCTCTCTTGGAGTTCGTCCGCCTGACGCTTCGTGAGGTAGATGTCGCTAGGTGTCCATCCGAGCCTATATGCGATCCTGCGGCAGTGGACGTCTATAGGAAAGACAGATCGGTCGAGCGCATACATCAATACACACCTCGCGGTCTTAGTACTGACACCAGGCAAGGAAGTTAGAAACTTCTCAGCCTCCTCTGTCTTCATCTCCTTGAGGGGTGCCAACGTAACCCGTCCATATGTCTCCTTGAGCTCCGAAGCGATCTCCGTGATAGCACGTGCCTTTTTGTTGTGTAAGCCCCCCTGTTCGATGGTCTCCGCCACGTATTCCGGTCGGGCCTCCGCTATGCTATTCGCCGTCTTGAATTCACGCCGTAACGAACGGTAAGTGTCCTGGTAGCTTTCGGGGGGTGTCCTGGAGGACAGGATAATGTAGAGCAACTCATTGAACGGGTTCTTCTTGTTGCCCAACGTCGGTCGGCCGAACCTCTTAACAAGCGCAACTGTTACTTCTTCTACATGAAGGAAGAAGCCGTCTTCGTTGAGGTGGTAGTTAGTTTGGGACACCGAAATACCTGAGATAGTTAGTCAATTCGGAGAGTTGGTGATCAGCCACGAGTGTCCAACAGTAATTGATGCCGTACAGGCTTATCAACAAACACAGTATTAGGGTGACCGTATCTTGTGCCTTCAATGGAATACAAGGCTGTGTCTCGGGGAAGCGAAGAGGACATTCGGTGGGAGGATTCTCGATTTGTGCTGCTCCTTCCAAGTTTCTGATCAGTTGAGCATGATAGAAACCGTGAATGTTCTCTCCCGCTTCCATCCGAAGCCCTATACCGTGAGGTTTGCCCTCGTCTTCGGTGCAATGAACAAGCATCAAGCGGAGTTTCATTATCTCGGCATCGTCGTCCAGTTTGCACTCCAACGATAAGACCGGTAGGAAATCAGGTTCCTCTTTCATTGGGGGCAGGTATAGTACCTCATTGCGATCAGAGAGGTTCAGTTCGACGCCACCCGATTCGGAGAATAGTCTTTCAATCTCCTCTTCTCCGATCGGGAGCCAAGGATGACTGAACAGAAGATGACAGGTTTGGAACACTTGCTCTGATATACCCCACTTTGGGTTCATGTCGATCCAGGCATTCTTCTGGATTCTGCACAACACGACGAAAAGTTGTTTGAGCACTCTAATAGTCGCTGACATGGCTACTCCCGACCTCACAGGGAGAATCGTACCTTGGGGCGGTACTCGACGTGATCGAACTTCCCCACGAACCTGCGAGCGTAGGGAGATTCCACGTCCGCGACGAATTCCCTGTATCCTTCCTCGTAGAATTGAGAGGCATCTTCGCAGAACACCCAACTGGGTCTTTCCATCTTCCAAGGTTCTCTCACTTCCAGGATGTCTTGACATTCTCGCACTTCGTCCCAGAGCCACACGGGTCGTGACAACCAATGATCCTTTTTCAACCGAAATGGCTCAATGAGGTCTGTCCTCAATTCGAGATCCTCGTGACGGACCAGTCGTGCTGTCCTGTTCCAGGTCTCAATTTCCATAGCATCGCCAGTCATTAGGCTCGGGTACCTCGAGACCAAATGCGGTGCATCCACGAGGATGTCCTGCTCGGGAAGCACGAGCCGCTCCAACCACTTCGAGATCCTTGCTGCTCCGACTCTAGCCAAGGCGTCTTCACTCACGTCGCCTGCGTTCGGTACATCCCTTCGTTCTAACCCGCTGCCAGATTCCGTGACGAACTGTCGGAACGTCGTCTCCGAAGGCTTAGCTCCCAAGAACTGACCGATGGAGCGTGGGAGCATATCGAATATCTCGGAGGCAAGACCAACGACCTGGCAGATG
>CAZQDO010000399.1:0-5742 GCA_964592085.1 uncultured Anaerolineae bacterium
GGAGCCAACCCCATGGAGGGCTCGTCCAAGAGCATCATCTTCCTCCCGCTCATGAGGGCCCTTCCGACGGCCAGCATTTGCTGCTCCCCGCCGCTCAGGGTGCCGGCCTTCTGGGTCTCCCTTTCTGCCAGGCGCGGGAAGAGGGAGAACACCAGGTCAAGGTCTTGCTCGATCTCCTGGCCATCCTTGCGGGCAAAAGTGGCCAGTCTCAGGTTCTCCATGACGGTCAGGTTGCCGAAGAGGCGTCTTCCCTCAGGGACGTGGGAGATGCCGAGCTCACTGACCACCTTGTCGGCGGGGTAATGGGGCAGGTCTTTCCCCATGTAGGTCATCTTGCTTTCTGGTTCGGCGGGGACCAGACGAGAGATGGCTCTCAACGTAGTGCTTTTGCCGGCCCCATTGGCCCCGATGATGCACACGATCTCTCCTTCATCCACCTGGAAGCTGATGCCGTGGAGAGCCCTGATCCCCCCATAGGAGACCCTTAGATTCTCAACTGATAGCAGCATCAGGCTATCCCCTCCTTGCCCAGATAGGCATCAATAACCCTGGGGTTGCTTCGGATTTCTTCCGGGGTGCCTTCAGCGATGACCTCGCCGAAGTCCAGGGTCTGAATGGTCTCGCAGAGGTCCATGACCACTTTCAACCTGTGCTCGATGAGGAAAATGGCCAGCCCCAGCTCGTCTCGTACCCGCCGAATGACTTCCATCATCTCAACCAGTTCTTCCGGATTCATCCCTGCGGTAGGCTCGTCCAGGAACAGCAACTGGGGTTCAGAAGCCAGTGCCCTGGCTATCTCCACCCTTCTCTGGACGCCGTAGGGCAAGTTGATCACCACCTGGTCTGCCAGGTGGCGGATCCCCAGCATCTCCAGAAGGTCATAGGCTATCTTTTCGCTCTCGGCCTCTTCTCTGTGACGCTGGCCTGTGCCGAAGAAAGCACCGATCAATCCGTAGTGGATCTTCGAATAGCGGGCCAACTTCACGTGGTCCAGGACGGTCATGTGCCTCCACAGACGAAGGGTCTGGAATGTCCGACAGATGCCCTGGGCAGCGATCTGGTAAGGCTGAAGTCCCACTAAACTCTTGCCATTGAAGATGATTTCCCCCTCAGTAGGCTGGTAGATGCCTGTGATGAGGTTGAAGATAGTAGTCTTTCCCGCTCCATTGGGCCCAATCAGCCCTCTGAGCTGGCCCAACTCGATCTCCAGATCGTAGTCATAGACGGCTCGCAAACCACCGAAGAAGTGGGTCATGTTTCTGACTTGAAGCAGGGCCATGTTTCACCTCTCTTTCCCAGGCACTTCTGCTGAGTCCTGCCGAAGTGCTTGCTTGGGCTGCAACAGATCCTCGATGTTGACCTCTGTGAAGGCAAACAGGCCAGTTGGTCGCCGGATCATGAGCACGATAAGCAGCACGGGGATGACGATCCACTTCCAGATCTCCAAAGGACGGAGCACCTCCATCAGCACCTGTAGGCCTAGCGCACCAGCGATGGAGCCGACGACCGAGTTCAATCCGCCCAGATAGAGCATGGCCAGGATCTCGCTGAGTTTCATCACGCCGAAGGTGCCTGGGTTGATGAAGCCCATGACGTGGGCGAAGAGCCCGCCTGCGACGCCAGCCCAAAAGGCGGCAAAGAGGAAGGACACCATTTTCGTGCGACGGGTGTTGACCGTCATGGCTCCGGCAGCGGTTTCGTCATCTCGCACGGCACACATTGCCTTTCCGATCGTGGAGCGCGTGAAGTTGTAGATCACCCACAGGCAAATTGCCATCCAGACAAACACGGTGGGTAGATTGGCCCACTTCGGCTGGTTCATAAAGCCGCGAGGCCCTCCGATGATTTCCAGGTTCTCGATCAAGCTCTTGACAATGAACATGAAGGCCAGAGAAATGATGGCCAGGTAGTCACCCCTGGTCTGGAAGGAGGGAATGGCTACCACCAGGGCTCCCACGGAGGCCAGCAGTCCACCGGCGATCAAGGCCAGGGGAAACATAAATGGTCCCAGTGCTGGGGGGAGAAGCGGAGCTCCGAAAACATCGTCGTTGACGAAGAGCAAGACGGTCAGGATCGAGGCGCCGTAGGCCCCCAGCGCCATGAACCCAGGGTGTGAGCAGGAGAACTCCCCCATGTAGCCATTCACCAGGTTCAGACTTAGGGTCAGAATGATAGATATAAAAATGAATCTCAGAAAGAGTATTCGGTAGGCGCTGATGTCTCCCCACAAATGTACCGTTGCATAGAACAGCCCCAGATGGACGATCAGTGAGACCCAGAGTGGAAACCTGTCGAGGAGCTGCTTGGCCAGCCTGTTCGCCAAGGGAGCGCTCAAGCGGGCGACGATCAAGGTTGGCAGAATGTAGATCAGCAGGACGTAGGCCACCGCACTGGGGACTAGCGCGGGCTTAGTCAGCGTGATTCGCAGGCCGAACAGGCCAGGGATAGTGGACAGGCCGAGCGCCAGAGCCAGGGAGCGGCCCACCGCTTGTTCGATCACCGTTGCCAGGAGAGCCCCAAAAAGCCAACCCAGCAGCGGAATCGGGGCCAACTGCGAGCGGACCCTCACAAGCCTTGTACTGAGCCTAGCCGAAGTAAACGTGTTTCGGGTCAGCGCTTCTGGGGACGGTACGCTGCTCTCTCGTACTTCCATCTCGATTTCTCCTTTTCGTTGATCGCGTTGTCGTGACACTACGTCCTGAGCCCTTCGATAAACTCGGGACAGGCTCTGTCGAAGGACTTTGTGGCTATCTCCGATCACAGCCTGAGCTGGGCACTATACGGCTCGCCGAAGAAACCGTGCGGCTTGAAGGTCAGAATGAGCAGGATGATCGAATAAGCGATCACATCGCGCAGTGTGGAGGGAAAGATCGCGGCCACAAAAATCTCGATGAATCCCAACAGAAACCCAGCCAGTGCTGCTCCCAGGATCGAGCCTCTTCCCCCCAGGATCGCGGCCACGAAAGCCTTCCACCCGATCAGCAGGCCCATGTAGGGATTCAGAACGGGGTAAGCGATGCCGAAGAAGATCCCCGCTGCGGCTGCCAGGGCTGAACCGAGGCCGAAGGTCAGCGCGGTGATGGTGTTCAACGGCACCCCCATCAGGGGGATGACGACGAAGTCGTAGGCCATGGCCCGCATGGCCATACCCCACTTGCTTCTGCGGACGAACTGGTGTAAAGCGAGCGTGAGCAGCAGGGAGAGGAAGACGATCATGATCTTTGTGTTGGTCACCGCGACCGGCCCGAGCTGATAGCCCTGCGTCTCGATTAAGTCGGGGAACTTACGCCGTCGGGCGCCCAACAGAGCCAGGTTGCCCGTCTCGAGAACGATCCCTATCATCAGACCGGTGATCGCAGCCGAGGCGCGAGGGACTCCCCGCAGTGGTCGGTATCCCACCCTTTCGACGAGCATGCCCACGAAGGACGTCAGTAACATGGAGAGGAGAATGGTCAGCACAAGGATCAACCAGTTGGGTAGGGCAATGATTCCCAGTGAGGCGAAGGCCACCAGTCCGCTGGAGACGAAGAATCCAATGTAGGCTCCCACCATGAAGATGTCACCGTGGGTGAAGTTGAAAAGCATCAGCACGCCGTAGACCATAGAGTAGCCCAGGGCGATTAAGGCGTAGAAGCTGCCCCACTGCAAAGCGTTTAGCAGGTGTTGAAAAAACGTAGCCAGAGTCACCTATGCACCTCCCTTGGTGGATTGGTACATTGGTACATTGGAAACTGGTAGACTGGTCACCAATCTACCAATCTACCAGTTTCCCAATTTACCAGTTCCCCATTTTATGGGCAAGCCGACTTGTAGAACTCGAACTCGTGAGCCTCGTTGATCTTGACGATGACCGCGCACTTGATGGGGTCACCATCTTCGGTGAAGGTCATCTTGCCCGTGATGCCATCGAAGTCCTTGATCTTGGCCAGGGCGTCGCGGATGCACTTGCGATCCGCCTCGAGCTCGCCAGTGAGCTTGCCGCAATCCTGGATGGCCTGCTGGACGATCAGCGCCGTGTCCCAGGTCAAAGCCGCCACGTCGTCCGGGATATAACCGTGCTTGGCATTGTAGCGGTCAATGAACTCCTTGGTGGCACCCTTGGCTCCAGCGGCAGCATAGTGGGTTGAGAAGTAGTACCCTACACAGTCGTCGCCGCAGAGCGGCATCAGCTCCGCCGAGCCCCAACTATCGCTGCCCATGATCGGCATGTCCAGCCCCAGCTCGTGGGCCTGCTTGGCGATCAAAGGCACCTCGGAGTAGTACTGGGGGGTGAAGAAGAACTCAGCACCTGAGCCCTTGATCTTGGTCAACTGGGCGCTGAAGTCCACATCACCGCTGGTGAAGGTCTCGAAGGCCACCACCGAGCCTGCGCCATGGATCTCCTCCCAGGCCGACTTGAAGAACTCGGCCAGGCCCTTGGGATAGTCGCTGGCCACGTCGTAGAGCACCGCCGCCTTGGTGAATCCGAATTCCTTGGTGACAAAGTTGGCCACCACCGGCCCCTGGAAGGGGTCGAGGAAGCAGCCACGGAAGACCCAGGGCCGATCTTTGGTGGTCCTGGGGTTGGTGGACCAAGGGCTGATGCACGGCGTCTTGTTAGCGTCGGCGACCTCGCCGGTGGGGATGGCCTGCTGACTTGAATAGGCGCCAATGATGGCCAGCACCTCGTCGTCCACGATCAGCTTCGTCGCTGCAGCAGAAGCAGACTCGGCTTTGTACTCGTTGTCCTCGTGAATCACTTCGACCTTGTACTTCACCCCGCCAACGTCCAGGCCACCTGCTTCCTCGATGTCCTCGACCCACATATTCAGGGTATACTTGGCCCCCTCCCCCACCTTGGGGTTGGCGCCGGTGATGGGAGCGTTGTTGCCGATTTTGATCACCCCTCCGTAGGCGGCCTTGGGCGCCTGCTGGCACGCCGACAACATGGTGACAAGCAAGGTCAGCACTAAAAGCGGAACCATTGTCTTCTTAAACATTTGAGTCTCCTCCTAAATTGGCGTATTCTAGCCCAGGAATCATCCCAGGCATCTACAAAGGGAAAAGAGGGGGGACAGCCCAGCGTTCCCTTGGCTACAGCACCTTTTGTGTCCTTTATCACCTCCCTGTTATCTCTTGAGTAAGGTGACATCTTTGTCGGTTGCGAATAACTACGGACAAAGCTAAGGCCGGTTAGAACTCTAGCTCGGTTGGATGGGTGGAGCACTCTGGGCTTAACGATTGAAGAAGGTGGAGAATCTTCGGCTGTGAAGAGAATCGCTTATCAGACCAAAAGAACCAGGGGGTATAAGCATCGCCTTTGATCACTGATAATCGTTAAGAGAAACATAGAGGACAGCGAAAACCGAATTCTTGGTGGGTATTATAATGGCAAAGTGTTGTCTTGTCAAATGTTATTTTGCCCTCCGTAACCACCCAGCCTACCCTCCCGCAGGTTGCTTTTTAGGGGGCTGGCGTCTGAACATCTGCTAAACCTGCGGGAGGGTAAGTAGCCACACCCCCTTCCTGATTACTTAAGCCAGGCGAGAACACGCAGCATTCCCGGCTCTGTACGATACTCAGGCCCAGTTTCTCGGCCAGTCGCACGGCTTCACGTGCCGGGCTCACGATCTTATTGACGCCGGCCCGCACGGCCAAAGGGTCCAACTGAGCTCGATACTCACCGTGAGGCCGCATACAACCCAGGTGAAGGAGGCTATCGGGGAAGCGCAGGCGGGCCTCGGCCAGGATGCTGACCACCTC
>CAZQDO010000400.1:0-5739 GCA_964592085.1 uncultured Anaerolineae bacterium
TACGGCTGGAGGGCGTCCTGAACCTGACCACCAACTACATCCTGACCCAGATGGCGGAGAAGGACAAGCCCTACGCGGAGGCCCTGGCCGAAGCCCAGGCGGCGGGCCACGCCGAGGCCGATCCCAGCCTGGATTTAGACGGTTGGGATGCGGCCAACAAGCTGGTGATCCTGGCCCAGAGCGTGCTCGGTCAGGCGGCCAGCCTGGAAGACGTGGGGGTCGAGGGCATCAGCGGGATCGGGCCTGAGGAGCTGAAGCAGGCCGCAGCCAGCGGCAAGGTCATCAAGCTGATAGCCCGTGCGGAGTGGGAAGACGACGGCTATCGCCTGAGCGTGCGCCCCACCTGGCTGGACCGATCCCATCCCCTGGCCCGCCTCACCGCTCGCCAGATGGGCATCGTCTACCACACCGACATCAACGGCACCATCACCGCTACTATCGCGGAGGAGGACCCCTTACCCACGGCGGCGGCCATGCTGCGAGACTTGATCAATATCTATCGTCGGTAGGTGGAGAATTCGTTGGAATGCGGACGCAAGTCCGCCCCCGCAGGCTCGCGCCTGCACTCTGCATCTGTCTCAGACGCCCAACACGGTTGCCAGCACGTAGCCCACCGTCAGCAGCGCGTCGGTGGCCAGGATGGTCATCACGTTGGCCGCCAGGGCGGGGACGAGCTGTGGGATGTCGTCGTAGTGCTGCAGCGCGCCCTGGATGGCTTTCCTGGCCCAGGGCGAGGGCCATCAGGCCAACGAAGAGGCCGCCGCCCAGAGACGCTGCCGTCCCCAGCACTGTCACCCCTCCCGATGTGCCAGCGGGCACCCTCTGGCCGGTGGTTATCAGGCGAGGCGAGGTGGGGCTCAGCACGCCGAGTTCCGTGGCCCAGGTGTCGGCATTGACGGCAGCCGTAGCTCCGACAAAAGCAGCAAAGAGGATGGGGTCGGGCTGGCAGAAATAGGCGATGGCCAGAATCGCCCCCCAGCCTCCATTAGCCAGGGCCTGACCCAGGTCCCGCCGGCTGGTCTTGGCGAATTTCTCAGCCAGCCCCCGCTTGTCGTCCTTGCGATAGTGGGACAGCAAGCTGGACGAGATGAAGAAAGCGATCAACAGCAGTCCCCAGGTCCACCCGCCCAGGCCAAAGGTGAGGGTGCCGACGAGGATGGCCCCCACGACGCCGCTGCGCGAAAGCGATTCCTGCCGATAGCCCGCCCAGGCGATGAGGGCGCTGAAGGCTACACCAAAAGCTAGTTGCCACACGTTCAAGGTTCTTGCCTCCCAAATCGGTTAGTAGGTGAGCGGCTTTCGGACTGAATTGTATCCCAAAAGCCTTTTGTCATCAAGTGCAAGCCCCAATCGCCAGGTGCATTTCAGTATTGGGGCAGAAGACCCTCCCGCAGGTTTGGGCACAAGCGATTCTCCCGGATTTCATAGGTATTGGCCCACCGTTGACAACCTGCGGGAGGGTTTGCACATAACTCGCCCCCAAAGTGAAATACACCTCAATCGCCTGAAGGCTTGACAAATGAGCTATGGTCGCTATAATTTATTTGGGTTTTTAGCTTTTGGGAAAGGAGAAGGCCATGAAGCTTACGGGGCGCCAGAGAGAGTTCCTCAGCCGATTTCTCGATATATATCGAGGGGACAAACAGCCCATTCACTACACCCAATTGGCTGAAAAGGTGGGGGTGAGCAAGCTGACCGCCTACGACATGCTCCGTCTCCTGGAAGAGCGAGGGCTGGTGGCTTCAGAGTATGTGTTGCCCAGGGCGGGCGGGCCGGGCCGCTCCAGCATCGTGTTCTACCCCACGGAAAAGGCGGCCAAGGCGATGGCCCAACAGACCGGAGAGGATTGGGACAAGAAGGAATGGGAACGGGTCAGAGAGCGCATTCTGC
Organism: uncultured Anaerolineae bacterium; assembly: GCA_964592085.1. Taxonomy (GTDB): domain Bacteria; phylum Chloroflexota; class Anaerolineae; order VGOG01; family VGOG01; genus CAZQDO01. The sequence goes on from CAZQDO010000400.1 coordinate 1,891, forward strand.
AATCTCTGGATGAACGCAAAGGTGCTTACCAGAACCTCCTGGACGAGATTTTGCTCCGCATCCCCAAGCGTAAATCGCCCATGCTCTATGTCACGGAGATGATCATTGCCATCCTTCTGCAGTTGCACCAACTGCGAGAAGATATGAAAGTTAACGGGATCTTCCCCGATCTTCACCTTGTGGGATTGCCTGACGAGCTAGGGCTTAATGCCCTGCCCGGCTTGACTCTCGGCCTTACCCTGGTGGAAAAGGCCAATCGCCGCGTCACCACGCTGCTGCTATCCTACACCCAGAAGTACCAGGATAACCTGGCCAGGCTGAGCACTGACAACAAGAAAAAGCTGTCTGACTTCGCCCAGGAGGTGATGAAGATTGTAGGAATGTAACTTTTTTTCGATGGATTTTTGGTTTTCTTTACCTTACTATCTTTTTTAGGAAGCGGAGGGGCAACATGGAAGAACACTGCTCATTCCTTGAAATTAGGAACCTGTCGGCAGGGGGACTCGCTTTATTGTTGCGCCGTGGGCGTTAATTTCTACTCCGTGGGGGAGGCAAGAGAGCTGTGCCGCACCTGCCCGATCGCTCACCTGGGCGATGCTTTGCTATGCGTGTCTGTGCTTTCCTGCAAATCAACAGGGAGAGAAAGCGATCCATCCAGGTGGAAATGGGATGTCGCCTGGAAGCAACGCAGGAGACCGGCTCAGTTCGGTGCGACATCTGCCCCGCTATAGCGGGAGGATGATCATCTTCTTCACCGTTGCCACCCTCAAGTGTCTGCAGATGAGCGGGCGGCTTGGAAGGTTGTCAGAGCCTCCCGCTTCTCTCATCAAGGCCGCACCACCCGCTTGTGGCCTGCTGGGACCTCACACTCCACGGGGCTTGAAACACTTACACCAATGCGAAAGGACGCCAGGAAACCATGAAAGAAATGTCAAGCTTCGTTCAGGCGGCTTCGCGCATATTGGAGAAAATCTTTCAGAGGGTTGATGTCAGGCTGCATTCATGGAAGTTGCTGGACCGCAGCAGATGGATCCGAAAAATCACAGATGTGGCGATCATGGGAATCGAGGTGGAGCCCATTCCTGCCTGTCTGGGTGATGGTAAGCGTGTGATTCTGGTGAGCAATTACCCCTCAGTTTCACAGACGTTAAGGGCGGTTATAAAGGTTGGCTGTCGCCTGCCCGGACAAAGGTTCCGAGTGAACGGGATTGCCAGAAAAGAGGTCATGGCGGGAGCCAATGTGCTGCTAAAAGCCCTGGGGGTGGATCAGCACATCTTCCCGGCCCTGAAGGATGAATCCGGGAAATACGTATTGGAGCCCGAAATTATCAAGATGGTTTTGGCTCACCTCGATGGCCAGGGGAATGTTTTGTGGCTTTCGATCACGGGCAAAACGAGGGGCAACGGTCTGTTAGAGCGCGATTTGAGGACCGGGGCGGCGCTGTTTTCCCTCAAGAAAAAAATCCCCATGGTGCCGATGGGGCTGGTGATCAAGGAAAAAGAGGGGAAAGCGAAAATAGTGGGGGTCAGGTTCGGTGAGCCGATAAACCCGCCCGAAGTGGGAAAGCTGGGTGAGTTCGAAATGGGCGATTTTTTGCTCGATATTTCGCAGTTGATCATGTGCCAGATAGCCATTCTTCTCCCTCCTGGGCAGAGGGGGGATTTTGAGGACGTTGAGGATAAGTTGAGAGAGATTAGAAGCAGGTTGGACGTGGAGTCGGTCTGATAGAGAGCTTGGAGGACAGTGAGGGAGAGAGGGCAATGGAAAGGGTTGACGGCCCGGAAGATTTGCGGAGGATGATCCGCCAGTGCGAGATAGCCGTAGCCCAACTGGAAGGCGCCGGGGCAGAAGCCCTGTCGCTCCTGAAACAGCTGGACGAGATCAAGCACCTGATGCAATGGTTGGAAGAGAGAGGGGCCGATCTGGAGCCAGAGAGGGCGAGGATGCAAACAGTGGAGGGGCTCCTCCGCAACAAGGCCCCAATCCTTTTGAAGGAGATGAAGGTTGTCGGAGGCATCGACCAGGTGCGCCCGGAGGTAAGTCCCGACGAATCCCGTTGGTGGTGGTACCTGGATAGACAGGTGGCAGAGCAACGTCGCAGAACCATGCGCCGTTGGTTGGCCATCGGGGGTGTGGTCGTGGCCCTCCTCGTCGCCCTCGGGGCTGCATATTTCGCTTTCCTTGCGCCCAGCCCAGAGGAGCGAGAGAGATACGAGCATTTGATGCGAGCGGAAGAGCTTCGCAATAATGATGGAGATCTGGCCGCCGCCCTGGCAGAATACGAGGCGGCCCGCGCTTTGGCCCCCGACGAGCCGGAGATATACCTCTGGCTGGGCGTGCTCTACAGGGAAGAGGGCAGAGAGGACGAAGCGGTCGCAGCCTTCGCCACAGCCAAGGAGTTACTTGGGAACGAAGTCGAATTCCTGGTGCAGCGAGGGATGATCTACATCCAAATGGACAAAGTGGAGGCCGCCCTGGCCGACGCCAGCGCAGCCACAGCGCTGGATCCGGAATCGGTTATGGCCCATTTCCTGCTGGGTGGCGCCTACGAAGCTCAAGAGAAAATCCCGGAGGCTTTAGAGGAGTTCGAGAGAGTCGCCGAGCTGGCCGACCAGGCCGGCAATAGCGCCCTGATCGTTCAGGCCAGGATGAGAGTGGCTATACTGTTGCAAAGAGCCCCGGTGCTACCACCATCAGCGGAGAGTGGTGATTAACTTCAGAATACGGTGAGGGTGCCGACGATAACCACCCCCACGATGCCGCTTCTGTCTGCATAGGGGTTGGGCCTGGGAGCAGCCGCTTACCACCCAGACTATGACATCCCTTTCCCGTATCCCAAACACGTAACGCTCACAAAGACCTCTGATCCTGATTTTTGTCCCACTACGTAGGGTGTGTTATATGGGGACGACCCAGGAAAAGCGGAATTGTCGGGTGGAGTCGCAAGATGGGCAACCAGCAGGTGAAGGCGCTGTCAATCAGCCGCCCGGTTTCCGACATGGTGAAGAGAAAGGGCTTGATAGGACAGGTACTCGCCAACTATCCCCGAGCCTGCAACCTGGTAATCCCCGAGAGGGAGATCATCGCTCTGGTTGACCCAGCCATCGGCAACGGCCCGTTGAACATTGTGATCGAAGAGACCCGCGCTCTCGAGCACGTGAAGCCTGGGCTACCTGCCGTCTTTTCCGATGGCCAACTCATTTTGGGCGATTCGCTGGTTGTCCTGCTGGGCGGGGCCCAGTTGTGGAGGCCCGAAGTGAATTGGGGGTGTTTGACAAGCCAGTGGAGAAGCTTAGGAGACAACCTGGCCACGTTGTGCGATTGGCTATCCCAAAACGATGTGGCTAAAGGGTTGCTTCGTCTGGTTTTAAATGGGCGTGGAGAGCCTGATGGTTCGCCACACAAGCAGGCATTCTTGTCAACGGCGTGGACAGGGATCGAAGGGCTGCGGCGGGCGCTGCAAGGTGGCGACCGGGTGGGCATTGGTGAAAACGTGGCGCGCCTGGCCGGTCTGGGGCCGGGCTTGACGCCGTCAGGAGATGACTACCTGGTGGGACTCATGGCCGGGCTTCGGCTCTGGCCAGGCCCATTGGAGAAAGGCGGATTGTCGCTTGAGGAGATCTGCCAGATTACGCTCGATGCAGCGGAGGGCAGAACCACTCTTCTCAGCAGGGCTTTCCTGCGTAGCGCCAGAGAGGGGCTGTTCGGAGAGAACTGGCATGAGTTGCTGACAGAGCTGGCGGGGGGAGAGGCTACAGGAATACAGCGGGCAGCCAGGCGCATCCTGTCTTCAGGAGCCACATCGGGAGCCGATGCCCTGGCCGGTTTCCTGAGCCCGTATCTTTGGC
>CAZQDO010000401.1:0-5738 GCA_964592085.1 uncultured Anaerolineae bacterium
GACCTGAGCGCCGTTCGAGTAGCTGTTGGAGTTCCAGATCTTGCCCGGCGCCAGCGCCTGGCCGACCTCCACCACCTCATCGCCAGTGGCCAGTATGCCCACCACAGGTCTCCGATAGACCGCCACTTCTTCTCTACCCAGCGTGGCAGCCATGCCTACCTCCTGGGCGCGCATCAGGCTCCCCTGGGGAAGGACCAACTGCCCCTTCTGGACGTCCTCTCCGGCCGCTCGGGTGTCCTTGCCAACGGGCACTTCCACCTTGACCTCGACCCAGTCCCCGGCACGATCGGTGTCCTCGAACCGCACCACCGCATCCGCGCCTCTGGGTAGAGGGGCGCCCGTCATGATGCGTATGGCCGTGCCGGGCTGCACCGACGTCGAGCTGACGTATCCTGCGCCCAGATCACCCACCACAGACAGACGTCTGGGTGACTCAGCGGTTGCCCCTGCTGTGTCAGCGGCCTGCACGGCGTAGCCGTCCATAGCAGAGTTGGCGTGGGGCGGTATGTCCACGCGGGCGTATACGTCCTCGGCCAGGACGCGGCCCAAGGCCTCCAGCAGGCGCACCCGCTCTGGCTCCAATCGCTCAAAGAAGCCCAGAACGAGTTCCTGGGCCTCTTCCACACTCAAGACGGGGTACAGATCTGTCACCATTCACCCTTCCATTCAGAACCGTCGGCCCAGACCTCTTTCTTCCAAATGGGCACTATCTCCTTCAATCGATCGATGGCATAGCGCAGCGCGTCGAAAACATCCTCGCGGTGGGCCGCACACAAGGCGATGACTGTGCTCACTTCCCCGGGCTCGAGACGCCCCACCCGGTGGACCATTGCCACTTTCTCTATGGATGCCCACCGGTCGCGGATTTCGTCAGCCACCTGCTGGAGCATATCCTCGGCCATCCCAGGATAGTGCTCGTACTCCAGGTACTGAACCTGGCGACCGTCCGTATGGTCGCGGGCGACGCCCACGAACGAGCCCACCGCTCCGATGGCGGGGCCTGTAACGCGAGCGACCACCTCGTCCACGCTTAGCTCTTCTGTGGTTATCTCTATCAGCTTCGCGGATGATCCCTGCACCTGCCGCATCACCCTCCCGCTACAGGCGGAATCCAGGCCACCTCATCACCGTCACACAACACGGTCTCCGGATCCACATACTCGTGATTCACGGCGATCTTGATCACCGGAGCATAGTAGCCAAAGGCCGGATACTCCTCCTTCAGATCTTGCATTAGCTGCCTCGCCGTTGCTCCCCCCTCGATGTCCCGCTCGACTTCTCGCCAGCCCAAGGCTTCTCTGATCCCCCCGAAGACCCTGACCCTCACCCTCATCAGCATTCCCCAACCGTAATATCGCCGCTGCTGCCCCCCGTCTTCCGCACCAATCTGATCTCGCCGATCTTCATCGTGCGCTCCACGGCCTTGGCCATGTCGTAGATGGTCAGCGCGGCCACACTCACGGCGGTCAGCGCCTCCATCTCCACGCCAGTCTGACCGCGGCTGCGTACCGTGGCCGTGATCTCGATCCCGGAGCCCTCTTCATCGACTTCGAAATCCACGTCTATCTTGGTCAGCAAGATAGGGTGACACAACGGGATTAGCTCGGGGACTCTCTTGGCCGCCAGGATGCCGGCCACCCTGGCCACCGAGAACACGTCACCTTTGGGCAACGCCTTCTCAGCGATCAGCCGCAGCGTCTCGGCCCGCATGCCGACGTGCCCCTTGGCGACGGCCATCCTCTCTGTGGTCGGCTTGTCGCCTACGTCCACCATCTGAGCGCGACCTTCTTGATCCAGATGAGTCAGTTCCATACCGCCCCCCGCATCCCTCGAGCTGTCGCGACCGAGTCGTCACGCTCACGCCCGGTTCCCCGCCACATCCGCCGAACCACTACCCGCCGAGCTGGGACATAGGGCGTTTCCGGGGAACCAGCGAGTCTTTCAAGTGGTGCTCCATCGGCTTGCTGTTCACGCCCCTGAGCAACAACTCTTTGATCTCTTCCACCCCCGCCCCCGCACGCAACGGGGTCCGTAGGTCGATCTCTCCGTCCGAGAGCAGACAGGGCCGAAGCTGCCCATCCGCTGTCAGGCGCATTCTATTGCACCGGTAGCAGAAGTGCTCGCTGATAGGAGTGATGAAGCCCACAGTGCCCCTCGCTCCAGGCAAGCGGTAGTACCGGGCAGGCCCATTGCCGGCCGCCAGCTTCGCCGGCGCCAGGCGGCCGAGAGTAGACTCTATCTCGCTTCGTATTTCCCCGGCCGTCACCACCTTGCGTCGCCATTCTTCGCTGACCAGGCTGCCGCTTCCCACAGGCATGAACTCGATGAAGCGCACGTTCCATCCATCGTCAATCGTCTTGCGGGCCAGATCGATCACCTCATCGTCGTTCATTCCCCTGATGGCAACCGTATTGATTTTGACGGGATCGAGCCCAACTCGCCGGGCGGCTTCCATACCTTCCAGGGCCTCCTGCAACCGGCCACCGCGGGTGATGAGCTCGAACCGCTCCGGGCGCAAGGAATCCAGGCTGATGTTGACCCGGTGTAGGCCAGCTTCGGCCAGGTCCGCCGCGTACTTCGAGAGCAGAGTGCCGTTCGTCGTCATCGCCAGGTCCGTGATCCCAGGAACCTCCGACACCGAGCGCACCAGATCCATGATCCCTAACCGCACCAACGGCTCACCTCCTGTGAGCCGGACCTTGCTGATCCCCAGCCCAGCGGCAGCTCGCACAACCGTCGTTATCTCTTCGTAGGTCAGAATCTCATCATGAGCCACCCAGGGCACACCCTCCGGCGGCATACAGTACCTACACCGCAGGTTGCACCGATCGGTTACCGAGATACGCAAATAGCTGATGGGACGATTGTACGCATCCAAATGCGTCATCGAGTCTCGAGCACTCCTCACCGCCTGCGGGAGATCACCGTGCCTGTCGCCACGGCCTCTTGCTGCCGCCCAGCGAGTACCATGGCCACCAACCCGAAGGCAAAACAAAGGCGTCCCTCTGGAAAGTGGCGGACGCCTCAGCTAGTGCTATGTGCCGTCCTTCTCCTTTCCAATCACGGGAGGCACAACCGTTTCCAGTTGTACCCTGTCGCCCGATGCCCATCAGTCCGCAGACCCCCAGGGCTGTCGGGTCGGAGAATCGGTTTAGACTTTCAGTTTTATTATACGGCGGACAAGCCCGCGACGCAAGTCGCCGTCGAGGCCGGCAACTGGCAGATCGGCGGTGCATAGCGTACAGGATCAGAGCATCCAGGAATCGCAGCCAGTGTCGAGCGGCTACTCCGCTTGCTGCGTGGCCAAAGATGTCTGCGGCGCCGCCCTCGACAACCCGCCTTCGCTCTAGGGGATCGCCTCCTCCAGGGCCTGCCCAATCTCCTCCGCGCTGAGCCTACGGGGATAGTTGTACATCGGTCCTCGCGGCGCCTCGTTGTAATAGGGACGGTTGCATCCCGGGCAGCCGGAGGTTTGGAAAGCCTGGCCGTCGTTGAGGATCTCCTCCAATGCTCCCTTGGGAAGCCCGAAGGACTTAATCCGCCCCTCTCCCGAAAAGGATATCTCCTGCGCCGTGCAGAGCCCTTGCTTCAACAGGTGCCGTGCGACCTGAAGCCGCCGGTAGCTGGCCAGGGGCGGCTGAGTAGCAGCCTCCATCGCAGTCCCGCGAATCGGGGTGAAAGCGAAGAGCGACGGAGTCACCCCTCTATCGAGGAGCAAGGCCGTCAAGCGCACCATCTCCTCTTCGGTCTCGCCCAGTCCGACCATGAGATGGGTCGTGATGCGCCCCGGGAAGCGATCAGCCGCCTCCTGGATGCCGTCGAGCGACTTCTCCAGGTCCCCGCCCTTTACGCGGCGGAAGACCTCCTCGTTGGCCGCGTCCAGGCTCAGACCCACTCTCTGCACACCAGAACGAAGCAGCTCTGCCACCTGCCCCAGGCTGGCCACCACCGACACACTGAGGGGAACTTGAGGGCCCAGCCGAGCGGCTATCGACTGGGCGTGCCCCACGGCGCCAGGGCTGACCGTAACCTGTAGGCAGCAGCGCTGGATCGCGCCGCTGGCGTAGGCCAAACGCACAGCATCCAGTGCTTCTTCCTCATCCCACACCGGCCAGTTCACCCTGGACAAGGCCGTGGCCGACGCTTCGCTGCTCCTGGCCTGTGCGCAGAAAGCGCAATCCCTATGACAACGCCCCCCCACCATCAGATACGCAGTGGTCGGGGGGGCATCGAGGCGACTATCTGCCAGACCCAAGACCCCCAAGGTCCCCGATGATACCTTGATCAAAGTGATCCCGTCGCTCCTACTCTGAGACCCCCTCCTCCGAGGTCCCCGAATCAGCCCTCCCGCTCCTCAGACGGCGATAGATGAACAGGCCACCCACAGCACAGACCGCGATCACGATGGGGATATCGAACGGCCGCATCACTTCGCGGACTCTCTCCCAATGCTCGCCGAAGACATAGCCCGCCCAGGCAAGCACCCAGCACCAGACGAAAGAGCCCGCGAAGGTCCAAACACCGAACTTGACGAAGTTCATGCGCGCCACCCCAGCCGGGAGGGAGATGAAGGTCCGCACCACGGGCAGCAGGCGCGAGAAAAAGGCGGTGTGCTCCCCGTACTTGCTGAACCACCTATCGGCTACCTCTATTTCGTGAGGTCGGATCAGGACGTACTTCCCATACCTTTCCAACAGTGGCCGTCCCCCCTTGGCGCCGAGCCAATAGGTGACGACCGACCCCAGGGTGCATCCCACTGCACCCCACAAACCACCCCAAAACGTGTGCCATACGGCCAGGCCGCGCGCCTGGATCAGCATCCACCCGGCGAGGGGCATGGTCACCTCGCTCGGCAAGGGTATGCAGGCGCTCTCGATGGCCATCGCCAGCACGATGCCAGCCCAGCCAACGCTTTGAATCAGATTCTGCAGAAAAAGCACCACCTGGTGCTCAAGGGCCTCCAATAGTCTGTCCTCCTTGCGGTCAGCAGCGTGGTATTCAAGCGATTATAGCACGGGGTAGAGCCACGAGCAATGAGTTGAGAGTGAGGAAAGCGGGGTTATCGAGATGCGTGGCAAGAGGAGCCGGAGGAGGAAGAAAGGGCGTCGGCCAAATCTGCCAGACGGTCCATGTTAGCCAGGCTCAGAGAGACTCCGTGATCGTGCAACTCGCTATAGCCCATGTCCCTGAACAACCGATGGCTCGCCACCCTGCACATCTCATCGTATAGCTCTGGCCACTGGTGGCCGCGCCGTTCGAGACAGAAGGAGACGAACTCTTCGGCTAGCGACTTGTCGTCGACGACCACGGACATCTCCGGAGACGAATCGTCAGGCGAGGAAGGAGGAACCCTTTCGCGGGCCCTTGGGCCCGCAACACGGACGATACTATTGTACCCCAGTACACATACACTGTACCACAGTTTCGACCCGGTTAGACCTTAAAGAATGAAACCCGCCACCTTAAAGATCAGGGCCCTCAGCCGGCCATTCGTTGGACCGTCTCTTAGACGAGCTGCGTATGTCGTCCCCTTCGAGGTTTTGCGGAGTGAGCGCTTTAACAGTATAATGTATAGGTAGGGGGACAGACAGAATGTGGCAGGTGACCGGGCACGACTGGGCTGTGCGGGTGCTCGAGAGCAGTATCGCCGAGGAGCGGGTATCGCACGCCTATCTGTTCACGGGGCCGCAGGGCGTGGGCAAGAGCACGCTGGCCCTGAGCATGGCCCAGGCGCTACT
>CAZQDO010000402.1:0-5735 GCA_964592085.1 uncultured Anaerolineae bacterium
CGCCTTACCCGCAGCAGGACAAAAAGACCCCGTGGAGCTTTACTGTAGCTTGGTATTGAGTTAGGGCTTAGCTTGTGTAGGATAGGTGGGAGGCTGAGAAGCTGGGACGCTAGTCTCGGTGGAGCCATCAGTGAAATACCACCCTGGTTAAGTTTTGGCCCTAACCCCTGACCGTGATCCGGCAGGGGGACAGTGCCAGGTGGGCAGTTTGACTGGGGCGGTCGCCTCCTAAAAGGTAACGGAGGCGCCCAAAGGTTCCCTCAGGCTGAATGGAAACCAGCCATAGAGTGTAAAGGCATAAGGGAGCTTGACTGCGAGACCTACAAGTCGAGCAGAGACGAAAGTCGGGCTTAGTGATCCTACGGTTCCGTGTGGAAGGGCCGTGGCTTAACGGATAAAAGCTACCCCGGGGATAACAGGCTAGTCACGCCCAAGAGTTCACATCGACGGCGTGGCTCGGCACCTCGATGTCGGCTCATCGCATCCTGGGGCTGGATAAGGTCCCAAGGGTTGGGCTGTTCGCCCATTAAAGCGGTACGTGAGCTGGGTTCAGACCGTCGTGAGACAGGTCGGTCTCTATCCGCTGTGGGCGTAGGTGACTTGAGGGGAGCTACTCTCAGTACGAGAGGACCGGAGTGGACAGACCGCTGGTGTGCCAGTTGTCCCGCCAGGGGCATTGCTGGGTAGCCATGTCTGGCAGAGATAACCGCTGAAAGCATCTAAGTGGGAAACTCGCCCCAAGATGAGGTCACCCACCGGATAAACCGGGTAAGACCGCCGGGAGACTACCGGTTTGATAGGCCGCAGGTGTAAGCACAGCAATGTGTTCAGCCGAGCGGTACTAACGGTCGAGGGCTTAATTCACTAGTGTGGTACGGCGTTGAGTCAACCCAAACATTCTGTTCAGTTTTTAGGGTGCTATTTGTGATTAAGGTTTTTCTGGTGACTCTAGCGGAGGGGAAACACCCTGCTCCATCCCGAACCAGGAAGTTAAGCCCTCCAGCGCCGATGGTACTTGGGGCGCGGGCCCCTGGGAGAGTAGGTCGTTGCCAGGAAAAAAGAGGGAGTCCTTCAGGACTCCCTCTTTTTATGTGCCAGGTGGACAAAATCGCCGCTATACGTTATAATGCTATCGCAATCTATTTAAAAGGAAAAGGAGCTTCTGTGTCAAGGGAAAGCCTGCCTCTGATATTGATCACCAATGACGACGGAATTGATTCGCCGGGGCTTCTGGCTGCTGCAGAGGCCGTGCACGACCTGGGCGAGATCCTGATGGTCGCCCCCAAGCACCAACAATCGGGGGCGGGCCGAAGTACGTTTGCCTTTAACAACGTGCCCGTCCAGGAAGAACGTATCGCCGTAGGGGGACAAAAGGTGTCTGCTTTCTCAATCGAGGGCACACCGGCCCAAGCGGTGTTGTACGCCTTGATGGAAATAGCTCCGAGGAAGCCAAGCCTGGCCATCTCCGGCATCAACTATGGTGAGAACCTGGGCACAGGCATCACCGCCTCCGGAACCATAGGAGCGGCACTGGAGGCAGCGGTCTTCGACATCCCCAGCCTGGCCATTTCCCTGGAGACGGCCAAGGAATATCACTATAGCCTTTCCCACGACATGAACTTTGCAGTAGCAGCCTTCTTCACCCGGATCTTCGCCCAACACCTTCTCTCGGTCAAGCTCCTGCCAGACGTGGACGTCCTCAAGATAGATGTGCCCGAGGATGCAACCGAGCAAACCCCCTGGCGCCTGACGAGGGTCTCGCGGCAGAGGTATTTTCATCCCGCCGAAAGCGGCTCTGTGGGCTCACCGGGAGCCAGTACCATTGACTACGAAGTGAGAGTGGATTTCGATGCCCTGGAGCCAGACTCGGATATCTTCGCCCTGGTGAAGGATAGAGTGGTCTCTGTCTCCCCCCTGACCCTCGACCTGAGCTCACGGGTTGATTTGCGCCGTCTCACCCAATTGTTCAGAGGCAGCTAGATCTCCATTGCTCGCTCCAAAACAGCCACATTGGCCTCGGCATGGCGCTGGGCTTGCTCCTGTAGTAGCGACTGTAGTCGTTCCAAGCGACTGAAGTCGCTACTACAGATTTTGGCCACGCTCTTTTCTTTTAGTAGCCCAGCTCCCGAATTTGGCTCTCGTCTATGCCAAAATGATGCGCGATCTCGTGGATGACTGTGCGGCGGACCTGGTCTCGAATCGCGGACAGACCAGGGCAAGCTGCCTCGATCGGACCCTGAAAGAGGGTGATGCGATCCGGAGGAACCATGCCATATCGAATCCCGCGTTGGGTCAGTGGGACCCCTTCGTAAAGTCCAAAGAGCGCATAGGGTGACTTTACCCTAGCACGAGTCAACTGCGTGCGACTGGGCCAACGTGTGACAGTTATGGCGACATTGTCCAGCTTCTCAAGGATCTCCGACGGCAAATCGGCCAGTGCTTCGGCCGCCAGGGTCTGAAATTCCTCGTCAGTCATGTTGTACTAACCCTCGTTTGAGTTTAGATCTGTCTAGAACTAAACCGGACCAGCGTCAAAACTACGACTATTCTAGCACGGTATGGACCTCTTGTCAACGCCTGTCTAAAGATAATGTATTGCACCTGGCAATTTCGGACGAACCAGAAGCAGGGAATGCCGTCAGCAGTTAGCACGGCTGGCTTCTTTGTTGCCAACCGCGTCGAAATCTGGTATACTAGACAGAGATGGTTCAATTATGAGGTGAAATAGGTTGACACTTTTGGCACCTTGAAAGATTACGCCGGCCGGGCAGCCACGCTGGGGCGGAATAACTGATCCAATGCATCTATCTTTGCAATCTCAGTTATCTGGCTAGTGCTTACGTTTCTGCTCAGAACGCCATTAGTGTCGCGGGCCTTTGAAGATAGCGAGTCGAGTAGCAATAGTCGAGAAGCAGTGACCGATGAAGACCCTGACGATTAGGCAGCCTCCCTTCAACAGTTCGAGATCGGAGCCGGGGATGCAGTATTCAGTATGGTGAAATCCAGTTGTTGGACAGGCTCCTGCAGGGGCGGGGACCGACTCCGTCCAGCGGTGGTGTCTTGTTCGACGGTGGGGACTTCTTCGTGCGCCTTTCCCTGGCCCGAGACATGGCTGTCCTCTGGTGGCAGACTGCTTCTAAGGAGTTAGCGTTGCCAACACTGTTCTGAGTTGAGTTGTCTGATGATCTGGCAGTGGAAGGGATTGTGAAGTAGCTGGGCCAGGAGAAGAAGCCGTGGCCGAGAAGCTCACCATTTTCATCTCTGGCACCATGCGCGACCTGCCCACCGAGCGGGAGCGGGTGGCTGCTACCATCCGAGGCATGGGCCTGGAACCGGTCTGGGCCGAGAGGCGGGGAGCCACCAACCGCCCCTCCCGCGACGAGTGCGAGCGGATGGCCCGCACCTGCCACGTCTACCTGGGGCTGTACGGCCTCTCCTACGGCTGGAAGTTCCCGCCCGAAGAGACTATCTCGGCCACCGAGTTCGAGTGGCAGATGGCAAAGAGAGCTGGCAGGCCGATGCTCATCTACCGGCAAAAGGGCCAGCCCGACGCGGAGCAGGATGCCTTTCTGAACAGGGTTGGCGAGTGGCAACAGGGGCGCTTCTGGTACAAGTTCGAGACCCTGGATGACCTGCTCCCCCGTCTCCGGGACGACCTAGCCCGTCTCATCGCCGAGAGCTTCCGCCCCAAGTGGCCAGGCATCCTGACCAACTACCGCGCCCACCTGCGTCGCCTCTACGCCGACCTGCCCCTCGCTGGCATCCCCGTTCCCCTGGACGTGACCCTGCCCCTGGACCGGGTCTACATCAAGCTGCGCGCCCTGCCTGAGCAGGAGGAGGCCGCCCGCCGGGAGGCGGCGCTGCCATCGGACAGCGATGAGGAATTGCCCCATAAGCTGGGCGAACGGCTCTGGCGCCGGCGGGAGGAGTGGGAGGAGGCCGCCCGTCGGATGGAGGAAGCGCGGCCCATCCCTCCGGAGGAGGCCATCGCCGAACACGACCGGCTGGCCATCCTGGGCGACGCTGGCGCCGGCAAGTCCACCCTCCTGCGCCACTTGGCCTGGGAGCGGGCCGGCGACCCGGAGTGCCCGCTGCCCCTCCTGATCCCCCTGGGCCGGGCCGACGTTCAGGTCTCCACGACCGGCTCCTTCCTGGAGGCCGCGCTGGACCTGTTGACGGAGCACAAGGCCGGGGAGGAGCGGGAACTGCTGAAACAGGCGCTGGCGGACGCTATCGGGGAGAAGTGGGTCCTCTTCCTGTGCGACGGCCTGGACGAGGTCCACCTGGCCCGCCGCAGCGTGATGGCCGGGTTGGAGAAGCTGGCCGCCGACGGCCAGCGGCTGGTTGTTACCTCCCGCCCCCTGGGATACGAGCGCCTGGCCGGGCTAGAGCATTTCCAGGTGTTGCCCCTCCTGCCCCAGGATGCCGCGACTTTCACCGACCGCTGGTTCCGGGCCCTGGCCGAAGCGCGGGGTGTGTTGGAAGCGGAGCGAGAGAGATGGGCGACGGAGCGGGCCGGCTGGCTTCAACGCCAACTGAAGGAGCGCCCCGGCCTGCGGGAGGTGGCCCGCAGCCCCCTGCTCCTCACCTTCCTGGCCGTGCTGGCTGGCGACGAGCCGCAGCGCGACCTGCCCCAGCGCCGCAAGGAGCTTTATCGGGAGCACGTGGAGCGGCTGTTTACCGTGTGGGAGGCCCGGCGGCAGCGGGAGGGGAAGCTCGCCTTGGGAGATCTGGGCGGAGAGAAGGCCCGCCGCGTGGCCCTGTGGGGGCTGTACCGCACCGCCTGGCACCTGCACCGGGCCTACTACGGCGAGGAGGGACTGCGGGCCGTGCGCGGCGAGATCGAGCCGCTCCTGGCCAGGGACTTGAGAGAACAGTGGGAATTTGGTCTGCTTCAGGCAGAGTCATTGGCTGCGGAAGTGCTGCACTTCTGGCGAAGAGCCGGCATGTTGGACATCTACCGGCTGGCGGGGCAGGAGTGGCTGGCCTTTCGCCACCTCACCTTCCAGGAGTACGGCGGGGCGCGGGCCCTGGCTGAGGCGCATAGGGACGATGCCGAGGGGTTGTGGCAGTGTCTCTCCCCGCACCTGCTGCGCCCCCAGTGGGCCGGGGTGATTCCCCTGGCCCTGGCCCACCTGCCCAGAGCCCAGGCTACAACCCTGGTGGAGCGGTTGCTGGCGGCCAACGCAAGCGACGAAAAACGGCAGCATCCCCTCTTCCTGGCCGCCGACGCCTTGGCCGAGGGAGCAGGGGCGGCGGATGCTCCCCACCGCCGGGTGGTGGACGGGCTCCTTGGGATTGCCAGGACACTGGGGGTTTGGGTATTCCTGAAGGAAAGGGCCAGTGCCCGGGATGCCGTCGGTGCCCTGGGTCGGCTGGTGGGCGATGAGCACGCAGCAGTGAGCCTCCTGGCCTTGGCTCGGGACGGGGCGGTGGAGACCTGGATGCGGGTGAAGGCAGCGGAAGCCCTGGGGCGGCTGGGGCGGGCCAAGGAACTCCTAGCCCTGGCCCAGGATGAGGCAGTGGAGGCCTGGGTGCGGGAGCGGGCTGCGGAGATCCTGGGAGAGCTGGGGCAGGCCGAGGAACTCTTGGCCCTGGCCGGGGACGAGGCAGTGGAGGCCTGGGTGCGTCTGGAGGCTGCGGGGGCCCTGGGTCGGCTGGGGCGAGCCACGCCGAAAGTACTGGCCGGGCTGCGGGCCTTGGCGGAGGAGCCTTGCACACCGGAGAGCGTACGC
>CAZQDO010000403.1:0-5714 GCA_964592085.1 uncultured Anaerolineae bacterium
GACTTGTGGTGGGAATTGCTTGTCGCCGTCCTGGAGATCAAGGGCGAGATAGCCCGGGTACTTGCGTTGGCTAGGCTGATCCCAAAATTACCAGAGCCACTGCTGCAAAACGTGTTGGAGGCGGTACACAAGGTTAAGGACGTCAGAAGGCGAATAGAGCTATTAGTTCATCTAGCCTCATATATGTCAGAGCCGGAGCGAGAACGTGTATTGTGTGAGGCAATGGCGTTGTTGAGGCGAGGGTATTACCTTAGTTCTCTGGAGAACACAGCCTCACTGATTCCCCATCTCCTACAGCCACTTAGGAGTAAGATCCTGCAGGAAGTATTGGAGAGGGTACCAGAATTAAGAGCGACAGGTTTCTGGGCAATGTCGTTGGTCGAGGTTTTGCCTGCACTTTCAAAGCCGCAACAGGAAAGTATGTTGCCGGTGGTCCTAGCGGCGGTACGAGAAGCACGCTGGCCTCAGCCCCGACTGGAATCACTAATCAAGCTACTTCCTCACTTAGCGGGGCCGGAGAAGATGTGGGTTGAGCGTGAGGCACTGGCTGCGATTGAGCAGATTGGGGTCTTAGAGCGAGCACCTGAAGGGCTGCATGATTATGAGAGAGAAAGGATCGACAAGAAACAGGCCGAAGCACTGGTTAGACTGACTCCCCACCTGTCTGCACCTGTATTGCGAGAAGCACTGGTGGTGGCACAGGGAATTGAGGACCGGCATGTACGGGAGCGAACGATCCTTGGTTTAACCCTTCAATTGGTAGAGCTCGGTCACTCCAAAGAGGCCCTAGTAGGAGTGCGGGAGATTGAGGATGGAGGGGTTCAGGCAAAAGTGTTGGCTGGGCTGGCCGAACACTTGCCCAGGTCTATGGTAATGAATGCATTGACAGCAGCGTGGGATATCAAAGAGGTAATGCAAGGGGCAGAGGCGGCGGCTCGGCTAGTGCCCAGACTGGCTGAACTCGGCTGCTTACACCAAGCGTTGGAAGAGGCACGGAAAGCCGAAAGGTTGAATCCTAGTGCGAAAGCGATGTTCAGGCTGGTTTCTCGACTATCTGATCTAGGGTACACTCAAGAGGCACTAACCGCGGCAAAGGAGATCAAAGATAACTTTCAGCGGGCTGGGATGCTGGCAAGCTTGGCTCTCCAGTTGGCGGAACTAGAGCAAGAAGGTGTGTGGCGAGATGCATTGGCAGCGGTGCGGGAGGTTAGAGGGACCGGTGCGCGAGGAGAGGTACTTAGCAGAATGTCTCCTCACTTGCCAGAGTTACTACTCCCGGAGGCTCTCACGGTAGCGCGGGGGATCTGGGGCAGAGAAGATCGGGTGAATGTATTGGTTAGCTTAGCTCCCAGATTACAGGAGCCACTGAAAAGTGAAGTCTTAAGAGATTCACTGGCAGTGGCGCGGCAGATTGAGGACAGAGATGACCAGATCAGATTAATGGTTTCCTTGGCTCCTCATTTGCCGGAAATGCTTCTCGAAGAGGTGCTGGTGGTTATACGGGCGATTGAGGATGTAGACTTCCTAGCTAGGACACTGGCTATGATAGCTACCTATGTGCCGAAGCCAGATCAGAAGGATTTACTGGCAGAAGCGGTGACGGCGGCCATGCAGATTAGAAGGGAGGATCGGCGGGGCAAGGTGCTTAGCAAGCTCGCCTCTCGTTTCCTGGAGCTAGGATATCCACAAGAGGCGCTTTCGACGGTACGGAAGATTGTGCACGGATGGCAGCGAGCCAAAGCTCTACTCAGATTAGTCTCCCATTTGACAGAATCGGATCGCGAAGACGTGGTCAGGGACGTGCTGAAAACAGTACAACGGATTCCCGAGTCATACATACGTTCTACAGCGTTGGATCGGCTGGCCCTCCGACTGGCGGAGTCGGGGCAGTTACAAGAAGCGCTCGCAATAGTACGTGAAACACAGGACGAAGAAGGCCAGGACTGGATGTTAATCACTCTTGTCCGCTTACTGCCTGAAGAAGTACTGAGAGAAACCCTCACGAAGGCCCGCAGCTATTATAGTGAACGGTCTTGTCTGGTAGAGCTGGCCCGCCGCGGCCGAGCACAGGAGGCACTGGCGGCAGCGCGAGCGCTGCCAAATAGTAGTGAACAAAATCGTTTCGTCCAACCGCGAGCAGAAGCGCTCGCTGAGCTAGCCCCGGCGATGCCAGAGTCGATGATAGTAGACGTAATGAGCGAAGCAATGGAGGCGGCGCGGGAGATACGTGACTGGCATTCAGGGGAGGCGATACTGGCCGAGCTGACTCCTCGGTTGGCAGAATTAGGTATTCTCGAAGAAGCAATGGCAGCAGCGCGAGAGGTTTTTGGGCCTTACGATTGTGAGCATTGGAAAGCGGAGACGCTAACCGAGCTGGTCCTGCACCTGTCAGAGCCGCTGAAGGGCGAGATCCTGCGGGAGGCCCTGGAGGGGGCTCGGTATATCCAGTCCGAGAGAGACCGCGCGCAGGCACTCTTCGTGTTAGTCCCGCACCTGTCGGGGGCCGAGCGTGCGAAAGTCTTGCAGGAGGCGCTGGCAGCAGCGCAGGCCAATGAGGACGAGCCTCGGAGAGCGGAGGCACTGGTTGGACTGGTCCCGCACGTGCCCGAGGTTAAGGAGGCTGAGCGCGCTCAAGTCCTATGGGAGGCGCTGGCAGTGGTACGGGAGATTGGAGATAAGCATTGGCGGGCGCAGGCTCTGGCTAGGCTGGCCCGGCACTTGGCAGAACTTCCTCGAGGCACGCTCTACCCACTCTGGTGCGAGACCTTACGTGTCCTGATCACGCGTACACGGAAAGATTTACTCGGAGACTTACGTATACTGGGGCCACTCATCGCCACCTTGGGCGGGGAGGAGGCGATAACCGAAACTCTCCATGCCATCCAAGACGTCCAACGCTGGTGGCCGTGAGGATAGAATTGACAGGTTGGTCTAAGAAGGAAAAGAGACTCAAGGTATGGTCAACTCATCAGTCGCCTGGCTGGACTTCTCCGATGAGGACCGGCGTAAGGTGATGGAGGTCGTCTCGCTGTTCAAGGAGCGGGATACGCGCGACGAGCTTGGCCTGGGCTCGATTCGCGACGCCTTCGCCGACCTGCTCTTTCCCGGCACCAGTACCATCCAAACCCGGGCCCGCTACTTCCTCTTCGTCCCCTGGCTGTACCTGGGCTACGAGAGACATGGACTGTCTTCGGACAAGGTCGCCAAGCACTTGCGGCGGGATGAAACCAAGCTGATAACCGCATTGAAGACGGCGGGCGAGACCGAAGGCGTCATTGGCCGCATCTCCGGCGCCAGCTTGCAGCGTTTTCCCTCCAGTATCTATTGGAACGGCTTACAGCGCTGGGGGGTGCTGCGCTTCCCCGGCTCGCAAAGCCAGTACCATCGCCTGTTTGGAGTGTTGGCGGGGATGCAGAGGGGAGGGCGAGCCAGCGACGAGTGGGAACTGCTCGATGAAGATGTGCTTACCACCTGGGACCCCAATCTGCCCGATCCCCCAGACGATTTCCCGGTCCAAGCCGATCTCAGCCTGAGACCGGAAGATGCCGCCTACCTGAGGGAGCGCATGCTGCTCGATTGCTCCGATAGCATGCTGGCTTACCTGGTCGATCGTTGTGCGCCAGTCGATGAGGTTCCATTTGCCTGGCTCCATCCCCAGGCAGCCGAATTTCCGGATCGACTGCGAGGGTGGCTGGCCCACGCCTGCAACTTTTCGGAGGCGATGCACGGTGCTGCTTTGCTGTACAACTTGATGCTGGCTGAGCTATGTGCATACGAGGCGTTGGTGAGTGAATACCAGGATTTGCTTGGCGAGTGGCGGGCTGAGTTGATGACCAGAGCGACCCACCTGAGGAATTGGGATCGGAGTGCCTTCTGGTCACTGGTAACTGATACTGGCCGCATACCGGGCTTGACGCAGGCCTTCGTGAACGACTGGCTGGACCTGCTCCTCTCCGGCCTTTCAATCCCCCACCTCGCAGAACACAAGGAGGCACGGCATCTGGTGCGCGAGCGCGAGGTTTGGCTCAAGCGCGGCCGCTCCCGCTTTGAGAGCCCTCGCCACCTGGAGCTGTGGAGTGGGGCCGCTGGCGTCTATCAACTAGACTACCGATGGTTCGTGGCCCGGCGCGTCACCAACGACATCCTGCGCGGCCTGGGCGTGGATTAGGGGTGAGACTATGCTGGCGCCCGACAACCGCGAACTCTTGCTGGAGGCCCTGCGCCCGCCCGACGGCTATATGTTCGACCGGGGGGTGGGCACCACCTTTTCGCTGAACCTGCTGACACTGCTCATCGCCCCCCTCTCACTGGCCTTTATGGAAGTAACCAAGAGAGAGGAAACTTTGGGCGATTCGGTCTTACTGATGGAAGGCCTGCAGCGATATGCCGATCGACTGACCATTTTCTGCCAGGCGGGACGTATCGCTATCCCGCGCGCCTACAGCCCCGTATATCGCTATCTGGAGGAGACCGTGGTTGAGGTCGAAGCGCCGGGTGGCGGTGTATTTCATCCCAAGCTGTGGCTGCTGCGCTACCTGGCCGAGGACGAGCCGCCCTTGTATCGCTGCCTGTGTCTGACCCGCAACCTGACCTTCGACAAGTCGTGGGATTTGATGCTGCGGCTGGAGGGCCAACTCGCCGACCGCCAGCTCGCCTATGCTCGCAATCACCCGCTGGGCGACTTTATCCAGGCCCTCCCGGGGCTCGCCACGCACCCGATGGCGGAGCGTATCAGGCGAGACGTGGACTTGTTGGCCGATGAGGTACGCCGGGTCGCCTTCCAGCCGCCGGAGCCCTTCGACGACGACCTGACCTTTTTTCCCATTGGCATCCCGGGCTACGGTGGTTACAATTTCAGACACGACTACTCCAGCGTGTTGGTCGTTTCGCCCTTTCTCAGCGAGCGCGTTCTGCTAAGAGCGACCAAACAGGCTGCGGGCCACAGCCTGATATCCAGAGCAGACGGCCTTGCAGATCTGTCTTCCGGGGTGCGGGGGCGTTTTGAGAATCTGTACGTACTCAACGATCGTGTCCTCAGCGAAGCGGCGGAAGAGCAAAACGACCAGGTGGGTGAGGAAAGCGGGGGCGGCGAACATGAGCCTTCCGGGCTGCACGCCAAGCTCTTCGTCTTCGACGCTGGTTGGGACTCATATTGGCTGCTCGGCTCGGCCAACGCCACCGATGCTGCCTTCCGGGGCAACAACGTGGAGTTTTTGGTGAGACTCGGTGGCCGCAAAAGCCGGGTGGGCATCGACAAGGTCTTGGGGGTGGAGGGTGACGACTTCTCGCTGCGTGCGCTGCTGAGAACATACGAGCCGTCGGCTGAGGCCAAGCTGTCCGATCAGGAGGGAGAACAGGTCGAGTCGCTGGCCGATCAGGTCCGGGCTTGGTTGATTGCTTCCCACCTGGAGTTGAGCGTTGTGAAAAAAGAGGACGATCGCTTTGATGTGCTCCTGCGCCGGACTGACCCCGCAAGGGGCGCACCAGCGGGCGAGTACCAGATTACGTGCTGGCCTCTGACCCTCCGGCCGGAACAAGGCATCGGTTTGTCCACCTCACCTGTCCCAGAGCAATGGGTCTTTGCCTACCTTAGCCTGTTAGCCCTCACCCCCTTCCTGGCTTTCGAGGTCGTGGCCCGTAAGGGGCAGTTGAAGCATACCTTGCGCTTTGTGCTCAACCTGCCCATTTCGGGCATCCCACAGGGGAGGCGTGAT
>CAZQDO010000404.1:0-5697 GCA_964592085.1 uncultured Anaerolineae bacterium
CGCGAAGGTCTGCCTCGATCCCCGGATCGTAGGGCGGGGCGACGTAGAGCGTCCGTCCTTGATGCTCCCGCACGACGTGGCCGTCGCGAACCACCACCTGGCCGTCCTTGAGCACCAGACAGGGCTTAGCGAACATCGCCTCCTTGTCGTCCAGCTTGCGATAGACGGTGACATCGGCATCGCCCCCCACGCCCAGGTGCCCCTTGTTCCTGAGGCCCAGGGCGCGAGCAGTGCCAGCGCGGCTGATGATGGCAATCTCGTATAGGGAGTACTCGCGGTCCAGTTCGGGGAGCGGTGAGCCCTTCCGCGCCCGGCGATGGATGCCCTCCAACATCTTGGCTCGATAGTCACGATCCATGAGCAGCTTGATGACCTGTGGGTAGCAGAAGAACGGCCCCGCGTTCGGATGGTCGGTGGTCAGGAAGACCTGCCAGGGGTCATCAATCAGCAAGAAGAGCTCCAGGCCGATGAGCCACTGGATGGCGTTGACCAGGTTGCTGCGTTTGTACTGCATGGGCACCACGCCGCCGCCTGTCTCCCCCTCCACATCGTCGTTGAGCCACTTGTTGCCGCTCAGTTTGTGCAGGCGGTACTCCAGCGGGCCATCGGAGGTCATGGTGGTGGCCTCGCCAAAAATCACCTGGCCGACGTCCACTGTGACGTTGGGGTGCTCGTTGACCGCTCGGGCTAGCTCCGCCGCTCCGGAACGGATGCCCTTGCCCGTCTCGCCGCCGTAGCTGAGGAATTGCAGGTGGCAGAAGTGTGCCCGCCGCCCATCGAGAGCCTCGATAGTTTCCACCGTCGTGCGGGCGTTGCCAGTGCGCCCCAGGTTGATGCAGTGGATGTGGGGCACGTGGGGCAACCCCAGCTCGTCGTTGATCCAGACCAGGGTTGCGACGATCTGGCGCGGGGTGACGCCGAAACCGATGACCTCGTCCTCCAGTTCGCCCACGTTCCGCCCCCACTTCCAGTTCTCCACGCCGCCGGGGTTGACGATTTTGATGGCGTAGCCCTTGGTCGCCCCCAGCAGCCAGGCTACGTAATCTCGCGCTTTCTCCCGCTGTCTGTCGCGGATGCACTTCATGATGAAGTGGTTGTTGCCCATGGTGATGTAGGCGCCCTTGTCCACCATGGGGGTGTCCTCCAGTTCTTCGTGGGTGTGGCGAGCCACCAGAGGCGCGGTGGCCGCCTCCATCACCGTGGTGTAGCCCATCTCCGCGTAGCCGTAGCCGGTGAGGAAAGTGCTGGGCACGGTGTAGCCCGATCCTGAGCGGGTGAGCGCCGTTCGCGTGCGCACGTGATCGCGGTGATCCTCTGGGCGGAACTTGCGGCCTGCGTTCACCTTGGCCCCCACGATGTGGCTGTGGATGTCCACGCCGCCGGCCATGACCACCAGGCCAGCAGCATCAATGATCTCGGCTCTGTCCCGATCCACGTTCTCACCAGAGACAATCTTGCCATCCTCGATCCAGATGTCGCGCACTTCGCCGTTGATCCCGTTCTGGGGATCGTACACTTCGCCGTTGATGATGCCGATCATGCTTTCACCACCTCGTTCAGGCTGTTGGCTCTTCGGGGTTTTACAAGGTCATAGTGTCGGAATCCCCAACTTGTTGGGGCCATGGCGCGACAAACCCCAACAAGTTGGGGACTCCGGCCCGCTATTCATGCCAACTCCTAAAGACCCACATTGTCCTCCCGATTAGCTCGATAATGCTAACTTTCGCGCCGAGTGTCATTGCGAGGAGCGGAGCGCCGAAGCAATCTCCACCGTTGCTTGCATTTGAGGGCGGGAGATTGCTTCGCTACGCTCGCAATGACACTAACTTAGCATTGTCCAGTTAGTTACCGGTCTGGTAAGGTACTCGGCTCGTAGTTTATCTCAGGGTGACCACTTTGTCAATCAGGGGGCCAGGCGGGCGATGATCTCGCTCAGCACTTCTTCGTCAGTGGGCTGAGGGGAATCCACGACTTTCTTCAGTGGCAAGGGAACGTTGTCCATGCGGTAAGCCGTGCCCGCCGCGCTGACCCCGCAAATGGCTGTAGGCAAAACCACCCTCGCCTTCTTCGAAGTGAGGCTCGCCTCAGGGTCGAGGACGATGGTGGGAATCTGGCTCAGCCATTGAGCGGCCTGGCGCGGAAAGTGGGCCACAGGGTCGGAAGCGATGATCAGGGCGGCGTCGGCCTCCTGGCGGGCCAGCATGTCTACCGCCGTGAACTCCCCAGGATTGTACTGCGGGTAGCCGCGCGCGAAGTTGATGGCGAAGGGATAGCCCGTCTGCCAGGTCAGCGTGCAGTCGGCTCCAGCGACATTCCCGTGGCCCCGCATGGCCATGGCGGTGAAGCGGGTGTAGTCGTTCAACTCGGCCACCAGGGCCAGCAGCTCGGTGATGTTCAGGTATTTGCCTCCCGTCTGCGTCACCCCCATGCCAAAGAAGATCACCCCAAAGCGGCACCCCTTCATCCGCTCCACCAGATCTGCCAGTTGTGCCACGCCCACCCCACCAACTTCCGTCACGTCCAACGTCTCACCCTTCAGCAAGGCCCGCAGCGCGCACAACACCTCGTAGTCGCAGCCAGGGCGTGGTCGCAGGAAGATGTCGGCGCTCCTGGAACTGCGGGTGGGCCGCACGTCCACCGCCACCACAGTGCGATCTTTGCGCCCCTGGGGGGTCAGGCTCCCTCGCGCCGACACCGAATAGCGCGCGAAGTGACGAACGTGCGCTTCGGCCGGGTTGCAGCCCCAGAAGACCACCAGGTCGGCGCGGTGTTTGACCTCGCCCAGGGTACAGGTAGGCTCTCCCTGGTTCTGGATGCCGATGCTGGTGGGGCCGTGGCAGACGGAGGAGGTGCTGTCAATGGAGGCGCCCAGCAGGTCGGCCAGAGCGATGGCTTTGCGTTGCGCCTCGGACGCGGTGGAACTGAGGCCATAGATGAGCGGGCTGGCCGACTCGGTCAGGATACGGGCTGCCGCGTCAATGGCCTCGGGCCACTCCACCTCTTTGCCGTCCACCGTTGGGGACGCGGGCCCAGTGTGAGCATTGAGAAACAGGCTGCGGCCGTTGGTGCATGCCTTCTTTGCCGCTGTGATGCGGTTATCCTCCACCTCGACCACGATGTCGTCGCAGAGGCAGCCACAGAAAGGGCAAACGACGTTCTCGATCCTCATAAGGGCTCCACCTCCGCCTCTAGCCCCTTGGAATCGGGCATCCCCGTCCCTCTGGTCTCTGCTCCGATGAGCGTGTTGGCTGCGGGCCCCATAGGCACGAAGATCATTCCCTCGGGAAGGTCACTCTCCCGCAGCTCCAGCTCCGCTTCGCCGAAGGCCGTGCGCACGCGGACACGCTGGCCTTCCTCGATGCCCAGGCGCTCCCTGTCCGGACACCCCATCTCCACCAACCCCGTCGCCCGGCGGTATTCGTCGGAGTCCTTTCCTATGTGGAGTGCCTCCCCCTGCCTGGCTGTGCGTCCCGTAATCAGAATGAATTCAGGCATCACTGTCTCCTTCATTCGGCGCCGGTTTCTCCACCTCTTGCCATACTGCCTCCGCTGCCGCTACGAGGCGATGCCAACACTCGTCGCGAGTCTCCCCTCTCACTAACACGGTACAAATAGGATGCCGGGCCGCGATCCGCTCGCCGGGAAAGGGGATGTCCCGTCTCCCTCTGGCCTTCCACCCCGCCGTCTCTGGCATCACGATGTCCTCTCTGGCGTACACGATGCCCTTGCCGTAGAAACCGGGGCGACCCTCTGTAGCAGAAGAGGGGGTGTGAAAAGAGGGCAACTCTCCATCGAAAGAGCGGATGTGCAGGTCGAATACGTTCATGCCATAGGCCCACTCCACCAGCTCCATTGAAGCGGTGTAGCGGGGGTTGACTTCCACCAGGTAGGGCACGAGATGGCCGTCCTCGTCCCGCCCCAGCACGAAATCCACGCCATTGACCCCGCGCAGGCCAAAGGCGCGAGTGAGCTTCTGGAGCATCCCCTGCACCGCCGCCGTTACCTCCGGCGCGGGTTGACTTAGGGGCAGAATGTTACCGCACCAGGTGAATCCCCGCGCCCCCAGTTCCCGTCGCCCAATGAGCTGCTCTGTCAGACCCAGCAACACGCACCGTCGCCCATCGGTCACGAAAGCGGCGGAACAGGGAAGACCGTCAACGTGTTCCTGCAGGAGATGACCCTCGTCCAGAGATTCACCAGACCAGAAAGCGATTCCGTGTCCACCTCCACTGCGCACCGGCTTGGCGAGCCAGCGCTTTCCCTTGTTTGCCTCCCCCTCCTCGCCGGGCAGCAGGGTCGTGGGAATCAAGATGCCCTCCCTGCGGCACACTTCCCGCAAGGTTTCCCAGTCGCGCACCCGTCGTAGGGTTGCGGGGTCGTTGCCCAGCAGGGTGCGATCGGCGGCCAGCTTGTCCACCACGTCGGGGTGGTTCTCCAGATTGGAGATGTAGACGACGGCTCCAAAGTCCAGGCTCCGGCTGGCCGTCAACAGGGCCTCTGCGCTGAACCCCAGAGCCTGCCCTGAGCCTTGTCCTGAGTCCCGTCGAAGGATTGTCGAAGGGTCGAAGTCGCGCATCAGCGAGTAGTTTTGCACCAGCTCTTTCTGATCGCGGTCGCCGAAGTAATCGAGGGTAATGACATCGTAGCCGCCCTTGGCTGCCGATTCGGCGATGGCCCGTGTGCTGAAGCCAACAAGCAAGATATGCACTGGACAGCACGTCTAGGCAAAGGGATGCTTTGCCTTGTCCTTTTTGGCCAGCGCTTCATCCACTGTAGGCTCCCCGGCAACGGCGCGCTCAATGGCCAGTTTGGCAGCCTGGTAATTGTAGTCGTATATCTTCTCCTTGTCCTTGGCCTGCCAGTGGAGGAACACGGAGACGATAAGCACTACATCCTCTGCTTCGTCCTTGGGGAGAGTGTCCTCGGCCACGCAGTCCATCACCGCTTTGGCCACCGCTGCCTGGGCCGGACCGAACATCAGCACCGCCTGCTCCGCACCTTTTATCGTTACCTTATTTACGATCAGAGTACAAGGTTTAGGCTGCAGGTTAGGCTCCAGCACCGCTAACAGCGGGGTGTGACCTGCCCGTGGGAAGGCCAAGGAGCTCACGAATGCCTGTCCCACCGGGCCCTCCTTGGGGCCGATGACCAAGTCAATGTGGGCGATCTCGTTGCCCTCGCCCACCAGGGCTTCTCCGATCAAAGCGTTCGTGATCTTCGTCATGGCTGTTCTCCTTTCTTGAGAAAATTCATCTTGGGCTCTCCTCTCTTTGAACGTAGATTGTGGCGTGGCCTTTGAACTGGCGATAGTTCAAGCGGCGGTCCATCTACCCGCCTAGCTCTTTGGCGATGGCGTAGATCTCCTCGGCCCCCAGCACCAACTCGTTGCTCTCGAAGAGCCGGGCCACGCAGCCTCTGTGCACTTTCATCTTCAGGTCGCCGATGCCCAGTGCGCCGAAGATGATCTTACCATGCTTCTCCTTACCATCCCAATGGGGTTTGATCCCCTCGATTCCGGTCGGGGGCACGGCGTTGACGTCGCCCAGCACTTGCAGGTCGGGATGGTCGGCCCAGATTGCTTCCGAGACCAGTTGCACGCCGGCCGCGCCAGCGGTCAGGATCACGGCGGCGCCCTCCAGGGCTTGCCTGGTCGTCGACTCATCGTACACCGCCAGCCGCGTCACATCTACGCCAAAA
>CAZQDO010000405.1:0-5696 GCA_964592085.1 uncultured Anaerolineae bacterium
CCCTGCGCCAGGCCGGGGCGCAATCCATCACTGCGGACAACCTGGTGGTCCAACAGGGAGGGGTGGTGCAGGCAAAGGCGGATCACGTGGAGATGTTGGGGGGAGGCGTCGGTTTGGCCCAGACGCAGATGGCCAGCCTCTCCGCAGCGCAGGCAGGTGTCGTTCTCTCCGAAGGCGACGTGACCATGGAGCAATCGGGGGCACAACTGCTGTTGGCGCGAGGCGAGGTGACGATGGACCAGAGCGGAGCGGTGGCGATGGTCGCCCGCAACGTGAGCGCCGAGAACAGCGGCGTGGTGTTTCTGCTGGCCCGAGAGGTGGAAGGACCCGTCACCACCGCCTTTGGCCCGCGCGAGTCGGTCATCTTTGGTGCGGTGGCAGGGGCGGTGGCGGGGCTGGTGATGCTGTTGGCCAAGCTGTCGAAGCGGGAGTAGGCGTACCGGCGTGCTACCACTTCGACGCTGGAAAAGCTGCCCTAGCAGTGGCACAGCCTGAGTAGCCTCCAAAGAGCCTGCCATGCCTATTGCTCCTGAAATCATCCGTGATCGCCTGGCCGAGCTCCCCCGTTGTCGCTCTCTCGACGCCGCGCTGGAGCTGTTCGACGCGCTGGGCTACCAGTACGACGACGAGTTGCCCCTGCCCACCTGCGACTGGCCCGCTGGCGTGCAAAGCGCCGAGAGGGTTGGAGACCGTAGGTGACGGAAGCTGGCGCTGAACTTGCTGAAGCGCGGGGGTGAGAATTGAATTCGCTGGTGGTTGAGTTGTATGGGTTGACGGAGGGGGAGATTGGAATGGAGGCAACGGATGGGAGCAGATAAACGGATGAGGGCGGCGGTTATCCGATTATCCGTTTTCTATTCGCTGCGGCAGATTGATGCACTGGTGGTTGAGGTGTATAGACTGACGGAGGAGGAGATTGGGGTGTTGGAGGTTTGAATCACTGAGGCGCTGAGGACACTGATTACACTGAGGCGGTTTCAGCGATTTCGGGGGTTTCAGTGGGATCAGCGGTTCAAGGGACGGGCGGAGATTGAGGCGCTGGGGCGAACCTCGTGGACGATCTTGTTGATCTCTTCCAGAGATAACGGTTCCCCCTCTGGAACTTGACCCACGATACTCGTCACCGGGGGAGGCGTGACACGCTTGAGATGCAAAGTGTCCCCTTCCACCCAGACGACGAAACGGTCTGAAGGATGAAAACGGGCGGCGACCTCTGTGGGCAGCTTCAGGGTGTGCCGTGAGGTGAGTTCGGCTATCTCAACCATCTTGGCCTCCTCATTCAAGAAGTAGATTACTCTGGATAGTATACTATATTCACTACATGGTGTCAATCTTGTGCTGGAGAGGGAAGGGGCCTCAATGATCTCAGAGGGATCAGCGGTTCAGGGGTGATGGTTGGGATTGTCCACTTTCAGACCCTCGGCGATGGCGACATTATTCAGACGGTCGTCGGCAGAGAGAAAGGTGAGGGGTGGGTCCGGTCTTCGATGATGATTTCAGAGAAAGGAAACCCAAATGCCCCACGACATCATAGACAACCGCGCCGATAGCATCCACGCCCAGACCGGCGCGGCCATCGTCGGCAGCTCCAGTCTGTCGCTGGGCGGCGACGGCAACCACACCGAACTCTCCCGCTGGTTCGACGAGCCGTGGGACGAAGCCGAGGAAGCGCCGCTGATCCCGCGCATCATCTGCAGCGAGGCCCTGTTGTGACGATGGACACCAAGCCCCTGCACTTCATCGGCGAACCCATAGAAGTCCAGTTCGATCAGCCGCCGACGCTGGAGAAAAAGCCAGGCTGTCCCAACCAGTTCACCTGGCACGGGGAGACCTACCGCGTCGTCGAGAAACTGAGCGAGTGGCACGACTACGGCCGCAAGGGTCGCATGGCGGTCAACATGCGCCCCGAACATGCCGCCACCGCTTCGCGTCGCGGTTCGTGGGGTGTGGGGCGAGATTATTACCGAGTGCGCACCGACACCGGTCGGGTCTTCGATCTGTACTACGACCGGGCACCGAAGAAGGCCGGAGACCGCAAAGGGGCATGGTTTCTGTACCGAGAGATGTCTAAATCCTAACTGGAGGAGAGAATGGCTCGAAAGAGAAAGAAACTCACTCGCAAACAGCGCAAACAGCAGCGCCGTGAAGCAATAGCACGCAAGAGAAAGGAACGAGGATGGGAGCCTCAGCAGGCGCCCCCCGCTCCTCGTGCTGACCTGTTTGAAGATATGCTTCCCCTCTTTGCTGAGATGGATGACCCCTCCGCTTCGTCTGCCTCCGCTGCGGAGCAGCTCATTGTAGCCTTGTTGGACACCGATCAGTTCGCAGACGAACCCGAATTCGAGGAAATCATCATTGACCCCTTGCTCTGTCTGAACACGTTCTCAGAAGTCGTTCGGGAATTTGACATAGAGCCTGGATCATTGGATTCGCTTCCCGATGAAGAACGTGAAGACATCCAGATGACAATTCGGGAAGAGATCGTCCGACGGCTTCTGGCCGACGAGTTGCGCCAGGACATCATCAACGGCCTCAATGACTTGCGACTACGTCTGAAACGGGCCGGGGAACGCGAAGAAGTTGCAAAAGCCGCCGCTCTGCAGTCATTCCTGGACGGGGACACGGCCAACGAGATTTGGCCCATGATGGGCCTGGTGCAAGGTATCTTTACCCGAAGCCTATCCATCGGCTTTGAGCTAATGGAAGCAGCAAGGGAATTTGCCGAGACAACTGACACCGATGAGAAAGACATCCCCCTGACTGAGAAGCTAACCGAATCAAGCGTGACCCAGAAGGCAGCGGACTTGTTGAAGGAAGTCCCTGGTGTGAGCGGGTTCCTGGACAAGTATGCCGACAAGGTCTGGGAAGAAGGAATTGAGGCCGTGTTCAAAGGCGAGCTGTATCTGGAGCTTTTCTCTCCGGAAGAACTGGAGACAGGCTTCAAGATCTTCGAGGCAAGATTTGGTCGTTTCGACACAGACGAAGAAACTGACACCCAAGAACCTTTAGAAGTAGCTGAAGAAGACGTCGAGAGCGTCGTCTCGCAGTTGGGCGACTACATTACCGAGCTATTTACACCAGAGCGGCTTGATCAGTTACGAGCCAGGCTGGGTGCGGTTCTAAAGGATCCGGCATACGCAGGGAAATGGTCATCTTTCTTATTTTTGGTGGCGCAGAATATGGCAGATGAAGACGCAGTGGAATACGGAATGCAATTTCTTATCCAGGCGCTAGTAGGCGAGATGGCGTTTGTTGTGGAAGCATTTGGAGAAGACGAGGAGTACGACTGAAAAAGCTCCGGCACACGGCCCTGAGTGCGGCAATCGGCCCGAGGACGGGCCTCAGAGCGACCTTTTTTCAGGGGAGCCAACGATGATACGCGCGACGCTGTGCTATTTGATACGGGGGAATCCGCCCCGCGAGATTCTGTTGGGATTCAAGAAGATCGGCCTTGGCCAAGGGAAATACGGCGGCTTTGGAGGGAAGATCGAAGCAGGCGAAACGGTAACAGCGGCCGCCGTCAGAGAGCTGCAAGAAGAGACAGGAACCAAAGTCCTCGAAAAAGATCTCCAGCGGATGGCCCACCTGACGTTCCTGTTTCCCGCAAAGCCAGCCTGGAGCCAGGTGGTGCATGCATTTCTGGCCACCAGGTGGGACGGCCATCCAGTGGAGAGTACAGAGATGATCCCTGCCTGGTTTGCCATAAACGACATTCCCTTTGAAAAGATGTGGCAAGACGTTTCCTATTGGCTTCCGCGCGTCCTCGCAGGAGAACGGGTACGGGCGAGCTTCACCTTCAAAGAGGACAACGAAACGGTAGATGAAGTCAAGATAGAACCGTGGTGCGAAAAAGAGCCTGGAGAAGAGAATGACGACACGAGCGATTGATCCGAGCGAAGTTCGATTTTTCAGCGGCAGTTCCCACCCCCAACTGGCTATTGATATCGCCAGTTACCTGGACGTACCCCTCGACACCACCGAGATCAGCCGCTTCAGCAACGATAACCTGTACATCCAACTCGGCGCCAGCGTCCGTTCACGCCAGGTGTTCATCGTCCAATCCCTCTCTCCCCCCGTGAACGACCATCTGATGGAACTGCTCATGATGATTGACATTGCACGAGCAGCGGCAGCCAAAGAGGTTCATGCTATCATCCCCTATTTCTCCTTTGCCCGCTCGGACAAGAAAGATGCCCCTCGTATTTCCATCACCGCCCGGCTGATCGCCGATTTGTTGCAAACGGCCGGAGCGACGCACGTGATGACCATGATGCTCCACTCACCGCAGGTACACGGTTTTTTCAGCGTGCCAACCGACCCGCTGAGTAGCCGCCCTGTTTTCAAACAACACTTTCAACAGCGCGATTTGACCGACACCATCGTGGTTGCGCCAGACATGGGGCACGCCAAGTCGGCTGCCAGCTTCGCCCAGGACCTGGGATTGCCAGTGGCAGCCGGTGATAAAGAGCGGATCTCCGATACCAAAGTTGTGATCAGGGGCATCGTCGGTCAACAGGTGCATGGTTGCCGACGGGCCTTGATCTATGACGACGAGATTGCCACGGGCGGCTCCGTCCTCGAAATGGGTAAACTCCTGGTAGAGTATGGTATCCAGGAGATGTGGGCAATCTGCACTCACGGGGTCTTTACACGAGGGGGACTCGAAAAGCTGGCCGCCGTTCCTCAAATCACGGAGATTGTGACCACAGATACGGTCTACGTCCCTCCAGCGAAGCGTCATCCCAAACTACACGTGCTCTCTGTGGCCCACGTTTTTGGTGAGGCGATTCGGCGCAACTACTTGCGACAGTCTATTGGGGACCTGTTTGTCTTTGGAGAAGATAATCCGTAGCACAAACATTACCGAGGAGGTATCCCATCAGACCGATCATCCTGGTCCGACACGCACAATCGGAACATCATGTGAAAAAGCTGACAGGCGGCTGGACAGATACAGGGCTGACGGAATTGGGTCGCCGGCAGGCCGCTTGTCTGGCGTCGAGACTGAAACGCGAGATCGGCGATATTCCTTGCCATCTCCATTGCAGCGACCTCAAACGGGCGTTGCAAACCGCAGACATAATCGGCCAGGAGATTGGCATGACGCCCAGCCCCATTCCCGAACTCAGAGCACCCAATAATGGCGTGGCGGCAGGCAAATCACAAGAAGAGGCCAAACGGTATGCCCGGGAGCTGACCAGACCAGTGCTCGATTGGCAACCATACCGGCAAGCAGAGACGTGGCGTCAGTTCTATTCGAGAGTCGCCGCCTGCATGGATCGGCTTGCCAGAAACCAAGACGCCCCTCTCCTTCTGGTCACCCACGCAGGAACCGTCATCAACATCGTCGCCTGGTGGTTGCAACTGGACATTGATATGCTGGCCAAGGTGTCATTCCATACTTCGCCCGCCAGTTTGAGCGTATTGAGAACGAGTCAATGGAATGAGCGTATGATAGAGAGGCTGAATGATACGGCCCATCTCTACGCAGCAGGGCTCTTGAGTGAAGAAACCAGGTTTTTGATCGCCTGAACGAAAGTTCATCTCTTTCAGGACTCTATTGGTGCAGAGAGCCAAGTCGCCGGCCCAAAAACCTGGTTTCTGGACTATGGGAAGGGGCGACTATGAAACGACTAAACCGTGAAGCATTTGATCGCGCGCGCCAGTTCCTCAAAACGCAGGCCAGGCCGCTGGAC
>CAZQDO010000406.1:0-5652 GCA_964592085.1 uncultured Anaerolineae bacterium
GGGCGGCGATGAGGGGCCGCAGCTTGATGCGGTCGGTCAGGCCGATGAGGCCCCGCCGATGGCCGACAATGATGCTGAAAGGACCATTGGCCAATCCCCCACCATAGACCTGACGCAAGGCGGTATGGGCTGCCTGCTTCTCTGGCGACTTCATGCGCCCGATCTGTTCCCAGAAAGGCGGGGCCAGGATGGCACGGACCATCGTCCAGGGCAATTTCTGCCGCCGCAGGAACAGGTCCAGCAAGTATACCAGCACCTCAGTGTCGGTCATCAGGGTGCAGCGGTAGCCGAACTGCTCCACGTAGCGCTTGTTGATTCCATACGAGGAGAGCTCCCCATTGTGTACTACTGACCACTCCAGCAGGCTGAAGGGGTGCGCCCCACCCCACCAGGCTGGCGAGTTAGTGGGAAAGCGGGCATGGGCGATCCAGAGATATGCCTGGTACTCTTCCAGCCGGAAGAACCGGCCGATGTCCTCCGGGTAACCCACTCCTTTGAAGACCCCCATGTTCTTGCCGCTGGAGATCACGTAGGCTCCCTCCAGTTCCAGGTTGATGCGCATCACCATGCGCACCACGTAGTCATCTTCACTTTCGTCAATCAGCCGATGCCCGGCTGGTGGCACCTGGACGAAGTAGCGCCACAGGAGCGGAGCCAGGCCCACGCCAGAAGTAGGGCGAGTGGGAATGCGCTCGCTGCGCACCAGCGACATCTTGCGCTCCAGAAGCTCCTCCACCGACGAACGGTCTCTCTCATGGTCGTACATGAGGTGCAGGGCGTAATAGTCCTTCATCTCCGGGTAGATGCCGTAGCCCACAAAACCGCCGCCCAATCCGTTAGAGCGCTCGTGCATGGCGGCGATGGACTGCATGATGACTTCGCCCCCGATGAGTTCTCCCCCCTCGTGCAGGATGCCGGCTGTGGCGCAGCCTGAGGGGATGTAACGCTGTACTCGTTTCATGAAGCTTGCACCTCCATCAGCGTAAACTTAAGCTCTGAGTCCCGTCCCCGGGGCAGCCCGAGGACGGGACTTCGAGCCTTAAGTTTACAGGAATATTTGCACCCCCTATGCCTCCGCATCAGATGGGATGCAATCCTGGGAACTCCAGGCCCGATGTCTCCGGGGAGCCACACATCACGTTCATCGCCTGTACCGCCGCGCCAGCCGCCCCCTTCATAAGATTATCCAGGGCGGCGATGACCACCAGGCGGTCGCTCCCCTCCTCCCTGACGAAACCGATGTCGCAGTAGTTGGAGCCGGTCAGGATCTTGGGCTCCGGGTAGCGGTAGAACCCCCTGCGGTACTTGACGATGCGGATGAAGGGCTCGTCGCCGTAGGCCTGGCGGTACAATTGCCAGATGTCCTTGTCGCCCACATCTTTGATGAGGAAGCAGTGTGCCGTGGCCAGCGCCCCGCGCACCAGCTCCACCGAAGTGACCGATATATGGATGTCGGGCCGTCGCCCATCGAAGGTCAGTTCCTGCAGTAGTTCGGCCCTGTGCCGATGGTCGGTGGGGGCGTAGGAGCGGACGACGTGACTGCGCTCCGCGTGATGGGAGGCACTGGTGGGTTTGGCCCCCCCCTCCGATGAGCCGACCTTGACCTCCACCACCGCCTTGCCGATCACGCCAGCGCGATAGAGCGGCCACAGGGCCAGGTTGATGACGGTGGCGTTGCAACCCACGCCGCTGACGTAGCGGGCTTCCCGAATCGCCTCTCGATGGAACTCCGGTAGGCCGTAGACGAAGCGGGGCAGCCAGTGGGGGGCCGGGTGCTCCCAGTCGTACCAGAGTGGATAGTCGGCCGGGTCGTGGAGGCGGAAATCGGCGCTCAGGTCCACAATTCGTCCAGCAATGGCAGCGAATTCCTCGATGCGTGGCGCCACCTGGCCGTGAGGAAGGGCGGCAAAAAGCACGTCGCACGGCCCCAGTTCCTGCAAGCGCACCAGGCGGAGGTCTGTCCTTCCCCTGAGGTTGGGATGCAAGAAGTGAGCCGGCTGCCCGGCGTAGCTCTCTGAAGTGGCCTGCTGCACCTCTACTTCGGGATGACTCAGCAGTAGCCGCAGCAGTTCCCCTCCCACGTATCCCGACGCACCGACAATGGATGCTTTCAACATAGACCTCTCCTACCTAACCAAAAAGGCGCTCCACCATGGACAGTTCGCTACAGCCCCCGCATCGGGGCGCTTAGCAGCAACACTGCTCCTTGGGTTCGCGCCTTTGCCTTTTGTAAGATGTTGGTAAGTTGGTAGATCGGTCAGCAAGGCCGATTTACGAATCTACCAATTTACCAGTTCCCCAATCTACCGATTTACCATTTGCAGTACGTAATCGGCCATTCTGCCCGCGATGTCCACGTCCACCGCCTTCGCAGCGCCGTGGAATTCGGGCGTTTGATTCACTTCGTTGACCAGCAGGTGACCGTCTTCGGTCTCCAGAAGGTCTACGGCCAGGATGCCCCCGCCCACCGCCTGTGCCGCCGCCAGCGACAGCTCCCTGATCTCTGGGCTGATAGGGCAGGGCAGCGCCTCCCCGCCGCGAGCGGTGTTGGTGATCCAGTGGGCGGAGCGGCGGTACATGGCGTACACGACCTCCTCGCCGATCACCAGGGTGCGGATGTCACGGCTGGGCTTGTTCACGTATTCCTGGATGTAGAACACGCTGTGCGTGGGCCCGCCCAGGGTGGCTTTGTGATTCAGGACCGCCTCGGCCGTGTCCCGGTCGTTGACCTTGCTCAGCAGCCGTCCCCACGAGCCTACGGCCGGCTTCAGCACCACCGGGTAGCCCATCTCCTCGATGGCCCGCAGCGCCGTCTCAGTGTCAAAGGCCACCACAGTGCGCGGCGTGGGAATGTTGTGTCGGATCAGGGCCATGCTGGTCAGCACCTTGTCGCCGCAGGTATGCACCACCTGGTAGCTGTTCACTGTCCTGATCCCCCAGCCGTTGAGGATGCTGAGGGCATAGAGGGCCCGGCTGTGGCTGATGGCACGGCACCAGATCAGGTCGTATTTTTTGGCTAAACCGTTGGCTTGCAATCGGAGGGCCAGATGCCGCTCGTCCAGCCGGTCGTACTCGACTCCGCGCTCTTTCAAGGCCCTGAAAATGAGCTTCTCTTCCAGGCGGATGCGGGAGCAAAGGATGCCTAGCTTTACCTTCCCGGTTCCATAGCAGCCACCTCCAGGGCTTGTCCTGAGCGGCTCGACTGAGCTTGCCGAAGGGCATAATCAACGATACGAGCAGCGATATCCACCCCTGTGGGGGCGATGCTGTTGCGAAACTCTGGCGTGTGGTTGACCTCACTCACCAGCAGCCGTCCATCTGCATCCTCCAGGATGTCAACAGCCACTACCCCGCCTCCCACCGCCTCGGCTGCGGCGCGGGAAAGGTGTTCGATCTGAGGAGTGATGGGGCAAGTCGTGGCGCCCCCTCCCCGTGCCGTGTTGGTGATCCAGTGCGGTGCGTGGCGATAGATGGCCGCGATGACCTCGCCGCCAACGACGAAGCTGCGGATGTCGCGTCCGGGTTTGTCAACGTACTCTTGAACGTAGAAGATGGAATGACGATAGCCACCGAGGGTGTGCTTGTGTTCCAGAATCGTCTCCGCTGCGTCGCGATCGTTGATCTTGGCCAGAAGTCGTCCCCACGAGCCATTCAGGGGCTTCAACACCACCGGGTATCCCATCTGCTCGATGGTCTCCAGAGCAGACTGGGCGGTGAAAGCCACCCTGGTGCGCGGCGTGGGGACACCACGCTTGGCCAGCGCCAGGCTGGTCAACAGCTTGTCGCCGCTGGTGGCGATGACCTCGTAGCTATTGACCGTGCGCAGCCCATTGTCGCCCAGCAGCTTGCTGGCGTACAGGGCCCGCGAATGGCTCAGGCAGCGGACGAGCACCACGTCGTAGCCGTTGATGGCCTCCGAAAGGCCCAGGGTGATGGCGTTGGCATCAATCCTTTCGCCGTCCACCCCCCGGTCGCGCAGGGCCTTGAAGATCAACTTCTCCTCGACGCGAACGCGAGAACAAAGCACACCGACCCTCATCACGTCATTCCCCCCAATCCTCCTCTTCCTCGGGAGCCAGGTCCAGGACGATGGGATCCACGCCCATCACCTCCAGCTCGGCACCGCAGTCGGAACAGACCACGATTTCCCCCACCTCCGTATCTGGGGCCAGTTCCAGTTCAGCAGCACATTCGGGACATTCGACCATCTTGACACCTCCTGATTGTTTTAGGGTAACTGCTCAGTCACCCTCCCGCAGGTTGCGGCGAGCGATGCTTTTGCCCCTGAAGACATGTCCTCTGAGTAGTGATCCTCGGCCAGACACGTCTCCAACCTGCGGGAGGGTGAGTAGTGCGTTTTGGGTAACAAAAAAGCCGACTCTCCAATTATGTATATCTGGAGAGTCGGCCTATAATGGCAGTTTGCCAAAAATAATTACGTGAGATTTACTCCCATAACAACATTCGGCAGGGCGAAACTCCCCAGAGCGAGCGCCTGGCACGAGGACGCTTAGGCAGATTGGACTTGGAGTTTCGCTTACCGAACGACGTCATGAAATTTCTGCTCCCGTTTCTGGACTGCCTATTTTATACCACAACCTGCGATAATTGTCAAATCGTGCCGACCGAACTTGGAACGGTCACCCAGTACTGCTCATCCTGCGGATAGTAGAGGTGCGTTTCCTATTGGCTCAAATGACCCACCGTGGTATAATATACACTAAACCACGGAGGACACACATGGACCAAAGTGCGATCGAACGTCTGCAAGCGAAGTCACCTGAAGAGGCGATCGTTGAGCAAATCAGTCGTGACTTCAATTTAGCACCGTTCATGGCGAAGACACAGTTCGAGTTGCTGTGCGTCAGTCGCTCCACCATCAAGCGGGACATCGCCCAGTTGCGATCGGAGGGTCTTGATGTACCCACTCGGGGGCAAATCCAAGACATCGGTAAAGGTGTCAGCCACAAGGGTCGCATCGTAGCTGATTGGCTGGATGGATACACCTACACCGACGGGCTTTCAACCGTGCTCGTTTCGCCCGTTGGTGCTTTGACGCCTACGAGCAAGGCGGTGTCCTGACTCAGCTGGATCTCAGCTTGTTAAGTGGCTTTTCCGAAAAGTGCGTGCGGGAAGCCCTTTGAGAATATGAAGCCAAAACCAGCGAGATCGTCCCCACCCGGGGTACCGTTCACGACATCGGGGGATCAGTGACGCACAAAGCCGAAGTCGTTCGTCGCTGGCTGCGCAATGAGTCGCCAGTCCAGATCACCCGTGCACTGAGGCACTCTCAAGATGCAGTTGACCGCTACATCGCCGACTTTCAGAGGGTACGGCTCTTGGCACAGAAGTTCCCACCTGCCGATCTGCCACCTCTAGCTCGCCTATCGGCGAGTGTAGTGAACCAGTATATCGACCTACTGCGCCAATACGAGCCAACACTGCCGCTGTATCAGGAATCGTCAGTGGACTATCCACAGGCACCGCCATCGGTGGGTCATTAGGACTTATTTCACTTTGGGGGCGAGACTGAAGGCCGGCCCAGCCTGTCATTGCGAGGAGCGCTTTTTGCGACGAAGCAATCCCCAAATGCGCGAGGGGAGATTGCTTCGCTCCGCTACTAAGAAACTGTAGCTGCTTGGGCAGGTTTGG
>CAZQDO010000407.1:0-5648 GCA_964592085.1 uncultured Anaerolineae bacterium
CCTACCCTCCCGCAGGTTCGTAAATAGCTTGTTCAACACCTCAAATTCGATGTTGGGGTCTGTTTCTGCCAAAGAACCGCCTCTGAACCTGCGGGAGGGTGAGCAGTGACCTCTCTCAAGCGCAAGGTGCG
Source organism: uncultured Anaerolineae bacterium (assembly GCA_964592085.1). GTDB lineage: Bacteria > Chloroflexota > Anaerolineae > VGOG01 > VGOG01 > CAZQDO01. The sequence goes on from CAZQDO010000407.1 coordinate 132, forward strand.
TTCCAGGCTATATTGCTACCCGCCCTATGGCATTGAAGCTGGTGCGCAGCGCCGGATATAGGTCGCGATACAGGGGATAGAGGTTCTGGTAGGCTGCGCGCGCCGGGCCGGGCGCGGTGCGACCGGTGAGCCGAATGGTCGCCGCGCAGGCCGCGTTCACATCAGGGAAGACGCCGGCGCCGGTCGCCGCCAGCAGCGCCGCGCCGTAGGCCGCGCCCTCGGTAGTGTTGACCGTCACCAGCTCGGCGTTCAGCACATCGGCCAGAATCTGCCGCCACAGAGCGCTCCGCGCTCCACCGCCGGAGACGCGCACCTGGCGGATTTCAGCCAGCCCCACCGACTTGATCAGCTCAAAGCTGTCGCGCAAGCCAAAGGCCACGCCCTCCAGCACCGCGCGGGTCAGGTGTGCCTGGGTGTGGCGTACTGTGAGGCCCACGAAGGCGCCTCGCGCCAGTGGATCGGGATGAGGCGAGCGCTCACCAGTCAGGTAGGGCAGGAACAGCAGGCCCTCGCTGCCGGAAGGGACCTTGGCCGCCGGGGCCAGCAGCGCGTCGAAATCCACGCCGGGGGCTAAGGTGTCGCGGTACCAGCGCAGGCTGCCCGCTGCGGAGAGCATGACGCCCATCAGGTGCCAGCGTCCCGGCACGGCGTGACAGAATGCGTGCAGCCGGCTCTCCGGCTCGATGAACGGCTCGCTGGTGCTGGCAAACACCACGCCCGACGTGCCCAGCGTGATGGCCACGATGCCCGGCTCCACCGCGCCGACGCCCACCGCCTGGGCCGCCTGGTCGCCTCCGCCGCCCACCACGGGCGTGCCCACTTTCAAGCCGGTGGCCTCTGCTGCCTCGGCGGAGATGTGGCCGGTGATCTCCGGACCCTCGTGGGTCTGGGGCAGCCAGTCGGCGGGGATGTCCAGCGCCTCTAGCACTTCGGGCGACCAGTCGCGAGCCTTGATGTCGAACAGCAGCGTGCCCGCACCGCCCGCTTTGTCGGTGGCGAACTGGCCGGTGAGACGGTAGCGGACGTAATCCTTGGGCAACAGGACGTGAGCCACCTGAGCGTAGACCTCCGGCTCGTGCTCGCGCACCCAGAGGATCTTGGGCGCGGTGAAGCCGGTGAGGGCGTCGTTGCCGGTGAGTTGGATCAGCCGCGACTTGCCCAGTCGTCGGCGGATCTCGTTGCACTGTGCACCCGTGCGTTGGTCGTTCCACAGGATGGCCGGGCGCAGCACTTCGCCCGCTGCATCCAGCAACACCAGGCCATGCATCTGCCCCGTCAGCCCCACGCCCTTTACGTCGGCGGGGTCCACCTGCGTCTGGGCCAACACCTGGCGGATGCCAGTGACGGTTGCCTGCCACCACAGGTCGGGATGCTGCTCGCTCCATAGGGGCTGGGGGGTCTGGTAGGTGTATTCCGGCGAAGCCACGCCCAGCACCTCGCCGCTGGCGCACATCAGCAGCGACTTAGTGGCCGTGGTCGAAGCGTCAATGCCCAGGAAGCAAGTCATGTCAGTTTCCCGCCTTTCGTCAATTCGAGTTGATCCACCAGTTCTTGCACCGCTGCCTCGTCAGGACGAACGGTCACTCTGCCGTAGATCGCCCACGTCTCCCGGTGGGTGACGGATTCACCTGACGCCAGGGTGGTCCGCGACCCCAACGTCTCCAGTTCGAGAAAGCGCGGGTTGCAATAGCACTGGCTGGAACTGCCCCGGTCGAAATAGGTGGCGTCGGGCCGATAAGCTGCATGCTTGATAAAGAGGGTGTCCCCCAGGGCGTAGCCCATCCAGCCAACGGGGTTCGGAAAGCCGATCTTGAGCGCACCGCTCTCCATCGTCGCTTCTACGAACACGTAGCAGTCGCCCCAGGTGATGTGTGGCGAGTTGATGGGGGTGTAGGGCCACAGCACGATGTGGCGGTTGGGCAGCAGGCCATACTCGTCGGCGGGCCCCGTTGCCTGGGGCAAGATGGCGATACCTCCTGGCCTGAGCTGGGTGATGGCCCACGGCGCCAGCTCGATGGGCTGCCGGCCCCGGTTGTGGATGGTGTGGTCAATGACGACGCGGGCATTACAGCCGGGCAGGGTGATGGTCAGCGATTTCTGGATGCCGGTCTGCGCCTCGACGGGCTGGGTGACGACAACGCCGCGCTCCGTGGCAGCGATGGTCACGGCGTCGTCGTCCGGGAGGTAGGTGTGCTGTGGGTCTTCGGGGGCATACCACAGACGGTGCCCGCCGTAGAAAGAGAAGGTTCCCCTGCCAGGACATTCCAGGGTTGCATCGGGAAGCTCAGCCAGCAGGTTGTCGCCGCCCGGCAGGGCCAGCCCAATGATACGTGGCCCTACGGATTGGGTTATCCATAGGGCCAGGGCATCGTTTTCCAGTTTGATACAGTCATGGCCTGCGAAACGGGTCGTTGTGTGCTTCATCGGGTCAACGTACACCCAGCAGGAGTTCCACCGTCAACTGGTCCAGCCGCTCGTAGCCCATTCCCCGGGCGCCCAGGGCAACACGATCAAAGGAGGCCGCTTTCAAAGCCGCCGCTTTCTCCGCGCTGTAGGTCCCTTTGAAGGCGTCGGTCGAGCCGTCGTCGGCGTTGATCTCTGCCAGCAATGCCTGGATGTCAGGGTCGGCGTTCCACTGCTCCGCCTTCTCCTTCAGAATCAGGTAGGTGCGCATGCAGCCCCGGGCGAAATCCTTGACGCCTTCGTAGTCTTCGGTGCGGTAAGCGTGGGCGTCGAAGTGGCGGGAGCCCTCGTAGCCAACGTCCTCCAGGAACTTGACCAGGAAGAAGGCGCTCTTGATGTTGGCCGACCCAAAGCGCAGGTCCTGGTCGTAGCGGCCAAAGTACTGATCGTTCAGGTCAATGTGGAAGAGCTTGCCCGCTTCCCAGGCCTGGGCCACGCCGTGCAGGAAGTTCAGTCCGGCCATGTGCTCGTGCGCCATCTCCGGGTTGACCCCCACCATCTCAGGGTGATCCAGCGTCGCGATGGAGGCCAGCATGTGGCCGGTGGTGGCGTTGTAGAGGTCGCCGCGCGGCTCGTTGGGCTTGGCTTCCAGCGCGAACTTGAGGTCGTAGCCCTGGTCGAGAACGTACTCGCACAGAAAGTTCATGGCCTCGCGGGTGCGCTTGATGGCTTCGACGGGGTCTTTGGCGGCGTCGGTTTCGACGCCCTCGCGCCCGCCCCAGAAAACGTACACCCTGGCGCCCAGCTCCACGCCCAGGTCAATGGCGTGCATCGTCTTGTGCAGGGCATAGGCACGCACCTGGGGATCGTTCGCCGTGAACGCGCCGTCCTTGAAGGCCGGATCGCCGAAGAGGTTGGTCGTCGCCATCGGTACGACGATGCCCGTGTCTGTCAGGGCTTTCTTGAAATCGGCGACGATCTTGTCCCGCTCGGCAGGGGTGGCGTCAATGGGGACCAGGTCGTTGTCGTGGAAGTTCACCCCGTAGGCGCCCACTTCCGCCAACAGGTGCACCAGTTCTACCGGCGACAGGGGAGCACGAACTGGCTCGCCAAAGGGGTCGCGCCCCACGTTGCCCACGGTCCACAGGCCAAAGGTAAACTTATGCTCAGGTTTGGGTGTGTATTTGTCCGTCATCGTTTGCACTCCTGTAAGAGTTACAGATTAAGAAAGAGTGATAGGATTTGCCCCACACGTTGTGGTGGTCTTTGCGTGCCTGGGAATGACGGCCCTGTATCAGAATGAGGCAGCGTCACCCGTTTTAGCAACAGACGTACATCCGGAGGCACACAGGCCGCAGACTGTGCCTGCTAGTACCAATCGACCTGCCGCTCAGCGCGGCAATTCTGTAGAAGAACATGCGGTTGCATAGAAGTCCTGCAGATGACAGCTTTCAGGACACACCATACGCTAGTTAGACAGCGGGCGACAGCTACGCCACCTCGAAGTAGTAGGCAACGAACTCGAAGTCATCGCCAGGATTCCCGAAGTACTCTTCGTGATCAGACCAGAACTCGTCGGCACTCGAGTTCGTCTCACCGCGCCACAGTCGCTCCGGAATCGAGTCCCAGCGGCAGACTTCCATGGCGACGATACGGATCGTAGCTCGCCGCTCCAGCTTGCTGTCGTACACATCGTAGCAGCGACCCACCACGAGCGCGTCGTTGTACTCATCCTCTTTCACGTCAACCTCGTCGAGGGCGACCACGCTAGCCGTCTTGCGCCCCTCGACGATCTGCTGGACCAAGGCATCGGATACGAACTGAATTCTTAGGTTCTTCAAAGCCAGAGCTCCAGCCCGCTGTCTAATAGACCGCGCATCAGCCGCCGCCGGGTGACACGACGCACCCAACAAGAACTGACGCGACACATAAACGACACGGGCAACGATGGGAACCTCGCTCAGGCGGTCGGCTGCATGCGCTTGTTGGTTGGCGCTCACCCTGACTACACCGACCCACCGACCTATGGAAGTAATCCCAAACCCTGCAAAATACCCTGGCTTATCTTTCTTGCCGTCTCACCACTCGCCACTCCATCAGGACTTGTACTTTCAAAATTGGTGGCAAAAAAGTATACGTTCCCCTTTGTCTCCAGATACCCCACAAACCAGCCCTCATGCGGCGTGAGCCGCTGCACCGAGCCAGTCTTGCCACTCAACTGGTATGAGTCCGCCTTTTCCAACACCAAGATATCTTTGACGATGTTCACAGACCTGGTGGAAAAGGGAAGCTCATCCTGATACAGCCACTTCAAGAACTCAACCTGTTCGTCTGCAGAAATCCTCAGCCCTCCCTCCAGCCAAAACGTGTCGATTTGTCCAGAGATGTCTTTGTTCCCATAATCGGCTGCGTCTACGTAGGATTGCATTCTCTCCTTGCCCACTCGCCTGGCCAGTTCCTGATAGTACCATACCACCGAGTTCTGTATGGCTGTCCTCAAGGTGTGATCCTGATTCCAAGAGGGAATGGCATACTGCGTGCCGTCCCATTGTATGACATAGTCCTCGTCCGGGATGACGCCTGTTTCTAACCCGATCAACGAATTCATGATCTTGAATGTAGAGGCCGGGATGAATCTCTCGGCGCAGCGTTCAGGATTGTAACGAACATACTGATTGCGGTTGAGATCATAAAGCACAAAGGCCCCTTTGGACCCCTGAAAGTGCTTTTCTAGTTCCGGTTTGACCTCAGACGCAGAACCAGCAGTCGTCGTAGTGAATAGAGGCTGACTTGAGATTGGCGTAGATACTGATTGGGTCTGTGTCTCAGCACACCCAACCAAATGTGTGGTCAACAGGATAAAGCCTATGATGAGACGTAGGCGGCAAGTCATAAGCATTGCTCTCCTTTTTGATGGCATGAGAATTCTCACAGAGAGCCGCCCAACTAGTGATTATATGGACTGTCTAATACTAGACAGGTCAACACACCCGTCGGGATCCCAAAAGGCCTCATCCCGGATAACCACTTTTGCTGGTCGTCATGCGCGCTTTTCCTGCACCTGGCTGAAGAAGACCTTGGCGCTGCCGACGTCAACTCGCTGGCCGACGATTT